>NZ_VRVG01000237.1:0-3881 GCF_008040085.1 Methylobacterium sp. WL7
GGTGGGGGCCGGCGCGGAGGGCGGTCATGTGGTGCGGATGCGCCCGGTGACGATCTTCCGCCAGACCGGGACGATGCTGGAGCTGCGCACCGGCCTGACCGGCGGCGAGCGGGTCGTGGTCGGGCCGCCGGCGTCGCTGCGCGACGGCGACCCGGTCGCCCTGCGGCCGGAGGGCAAGGCCGGGACGTGAAGACTTCGACGTGAAGGCCGGGACGTGAGGGCCGGCCCCGGCCCGTCGCTCCGCACAGCCTGAGACCAGCTACAGCGAAGATAAGCCGCGCGACTCGGGGGCTCCGCGCGCGTATTCCGCCCGGAAATCTCGGGGATCCATCATCAACACCCGGATCACGAGAGCGGATTCCATCGTCATGGCAGTAAAAATCCTAGGTCTTCTGACTGCAATACTAGGATTATCTCTGATCGGTTTCGGATACAAGCTTGCGGCGGTCGGCGGGTCGCCGTTCTACGGGGTGGTCGGCCTCGGCCTGCTCGCCGCCGGGATCCAGCTCGCCCGGCGCCGCCAGGGCGGCTTCTGGCTCTACGCGCTCACCCTGGCGGGGGCCTTCGCCTGGACGATCCAAGAGGTCGGGTTCGACAAGTGGCAATGGATCCCGCGCGGCGCGCTGATCCTGTTCCTCGGCCTGCTGCTGTCCCTGCCGTTCGTGCCCGGCGGCCTGCGGAACGCGCCGACAAGCCCCTGGGCGCCGGGCCTGGGCAACGGGCCGCTGGCGTTGCGCGCCGTCGTGGCGCTCCTCGTCGCCGCGAGCGGCGCGGCGTGGTTCGTCGATCCGGTGGACACGAAGGGCAGCCTGCCGAAGGTCGCCCAGGCCGGGAACGCCGCGGTCGATCCGAGCGGCGTCGCCTATCCGGCCGACGACTGGGTCGCCTACGGCGGCACCAATCTCGGCCAGCGCTACTCGGCGCTGAAGGACATCGACACCGGCAACGTCCGCGGCCTCAAGGTCGCCTGGGAGCACCATACCGGCGACCTGCGCGAGGGCGACGCCAAGGATTCGAAGGAATACACTTTCGAGGCGACGCCGATCAAAGTGAACGGGCTGCTGTATTTCTGCACCCCGCACAGCATCGTCCGGGCCCTGGAGCCGGAGACCGGCCGCGTGGTCTGGTCCTTCGATCCCAGGATGCTGCGGGACGCCCAGTACCAGCACCAGACCTGCCGCGGCGTGTCCTACAACGACTCGACCGGCTTCGTGGCGCCGGCCGAGGCCGACCCCGCAGCCGTCCAGGCCGCCCAGGCCGCCATCGCCGAATGCCCGCGCCGGATCATCGCGACCTCGGTGGACGCCAAGCTCTACGCCCTGAACGCCGACACCGGCGCGCCCTGCAAGAGTTTCGGCACCGACGGCGCGGTGGACCTGAAGGCGCAGATGCCGGGCCTGCAGCGGGCCACCTACCAGGAGACCTCGGCGCCGCTGGTGACCCGGGACCTGGTGATCCTCGGCAGCGCCATCGCCGACAACTACTACGAGACCAACCCGTCGGGGGCGATCCGCGCCTACGACGTGCGCACCGGCGCGATCGTGTGGAAGTTCGACGCCGGCAAGCCCGACGACACCGCGCCGCTCAAGGCCGGCGAACTCTACGAGCCGAACTCTGCGGTGGCCTGGACCCAGCTCGCGGCGGACGAGGGCCTGGGCCAGGTCTACGTGCCGTTCGGCAACCGGTCCCCCGACCAGGTCGGCGTGTCCCGCTCCAAGGACGACGAGGCCTTCATCGACGCCCTGGCGGCCCTCGACCTGAAGACCGGCCGGCTGATCTGGAAATTCCAGACCGCGGCGCACGACCTGTGGGACCGGGACAACCCGTCCCAGCCGGTGCTGCTGACCCTGCCGCACAAGGGGGCCGCGGTGCCGGCGATCCTGATCCCGACCAAGATCGGCAACGTCTGGGTGCTGGACCGCCGCACCGGCGCGCCGTTCGCCCCGGTGGAGCAGGTCAAGGTCTCCACCGAGACCGACATCCCGGGCGAGACGCTTGCGGCGACCCAGCCGATGTCGGCGCTGCGCTTCACCCCGGCGCCGCTGACCGAGGCCGCCATGTGGGGCACGACGCCGTTCGACCAGATCCAGTGCCGCATCGCGTTCCGGTCGAACCGCTACGACGGCAACCCGTTCACGCCGCCCCAGGCCTCGGGCGGCTCGATCGTGTGGCCGGGCAATATCGGGGTGTTCAACTGGGGCTCCGTGGCCGTCGATCCGGTCAACCACTGGATGATCGCGACGCCGCAATACCTGCCCTACATCTACCAGCTGCATCGGCGTCCGGAGGCCGAGCCGAACAAGCGCCTGTTCTCCACCGATCCGGATTCGAAGCCCGGCAACGAGAATCTCGGCGGCCCCTACGCGGTGTCGATCGCCCACATGCGCTCGGCGCTCGGCGTGCCCTGCAACGCGCCGCCCTGGGGCATGCGGGTCGGGGTGAACCTCGCGGACGGCACCACCGTGTGGAAACACCGCAACGGCACCGTGGCCGGCCAGAAGGTCGCCGGCGTGACCTTCCCGATCCCGTTCGAGATGGGCATGCTGGCCCATGGCGGCACCCTGACCACGGCCGGCGGGGTCGCCTTCGCGGGGGCCGCCCTGGACGACCTGATCCGCGGCTACGACATGCAGACCGGCGAGACCCTCTGGTCCATGACGCTGCCCGCGGGCGGCCAGGCGACGCCGATGACCTACCGGGGCAAGGACGGCAAGCAATACGTGGTGATCGCCGCCGGCGGCCACGGCTCGCTCGGCACCACGCCGGGCGACTCGGTCATCGCCTACCGGCTCGACTGAGCGGAGATTCCAAAGGGCTCAGCCCTTTGGCGGGGTATCGGGGCGGAGCCCCGATGAAGCAGGGCGCTGCCCTGCACCCGCACAAGGTCACAGACCTTGTGAATCCAGGAGTTTCGCTCGCGCATCCGTGCGGGCGAGGCGGGCCAGCAGGTACTCGATTTCGGCCTTGGCCCGCGGGGTGAGCGCCTGGGACGGCTTGCGCTGGGCGTCGGACGAGAAAATCCCCCGGCGCTGGAACACGTATTTGCGCACCGCGAGCCCCAGCGGGCCCTGCTGCTGCTCGTAGCGCAGGTAGGGCAGGTGGGCGTCGAACAGGTCGTGGGCGGCGTCGCGCTCCCCCGCCCGGCCGAGGCGGACCACGTCGACCAGCATCTCCGGGAAGGCGTAGCCGGTGTTGGCCCCGTCGGCGCCGCGCTCGGTCTCGAAGTCCAGGAACAGGCCGCCATTGCCGACCAGGATCGCGATGTGGCGCATCGAGCCGTCCGCCTCGAAGCCCCGCAGCGTCGAGATCTTCTCCAGCCCCGGCCAGTCCTCGTGCTTGAGCATCACGCAGGAGGGATTCTCGGACACGATCCGGCGGATCACTGCCGGCGTCATCTGGACCGAGAAGGTGAGGGGATAGTCCTGGAGCACGAAGGGCACGTCCGGCCCGATCGCCTCGGCGGCGTTGCGGTAATAGCCGACCACCTGGTCGTCGGTGCGCAGGGTGTTGGGCGGCGCGATCATCACGCCGGCCGCGCCCATCGCCATCACCTCGCGGGCGAGCGCCCGCATGGCCGCGAAGCCCGGCGCCGTGACGCCGACGATCACCGGCAGCCGGGTGCGCCCGAGGACCTGCTTCGCGACGGCGAGCCCTTCTTCATGGTCGAGCTTGCCGGCCTCGCCGAGCTGGCCGAGGATCGTCAAGCCATCGACCCCCGAAGCCCCGAAAAAATCCGTCATCCGGTCGAGGGAGACCGCGTCGATCCGGCCGTCCGGGTGGAACGGCGTCGGGGCGATCGGCACGACGCCGCGGAGATCGCTGGTGAGGGGCATGCCGGTCCTGTCCTCCGTCGCGCGGCAAGGGGGCAGCCGAGGGGGCGG
>NZ_VRVG01000238.1:0-3830 GCF_008040085.1 Methylobacterium sp. WL7
GCAGCCACCGGTCCAGATCCTCACGCCATCCACCAGCACCTGACATCGCGAGCACCCACGCTCATGGCCGTGGCAGGCGAATCCGCAAAAACCTCCAGCGTTCCCTCAATCTACCAAAGTAGTGCTAGTGGTCTGCCGCCGTGGCGATCGCTCGATCTAAACACTCATCCGAAAACGATCGTGTCAATTGACGAAGGAGTCCCAGGTGAACGCTGTCCATCAAGCGGCAAATCCGTGTCATCCCGGCCTGTTCGTTCGCCGCAAGGTCTTCGAGCCGCGCAACCTCACCATCATGGAGGCGGCCGGACTTCTAGGCGTCACGCGTCACGCGCTGACGGATTTTCTCACCGAGAAGTCCCCTCTGACTGCCGACCTGGCTTTCCAGATCGAGAAGGCGTTCGGGTACAGCATGGAAATGATGATGGAGATGCAGAAGCAGTTCGACATCGCCGCCGTGCGCAGGCGCGAGCGGAATGTTCGGAACGACTCGATGGCCAAGGCTTGGTCTCAGGTCGCCGCGACACGGCTGCAGGTTGCCCAGACACGGGCCCAGACGCCTGAGCGGAAGCACGCCTTCGCGTAACGTTCGCACCTGGCGGATCTCGGCCAGGCATCCGGGATGCCGAACCTGTCGCGGCTGCGGGCGGGAGACTGTGTCCCCGCCCTTGAGAACCTCCGGCTGATCGTCAGAAATTCCGGAGCAGCCGTAGGGAGACGACCGGCCCGGAGATCTGGGTGCAATCCGGGGGCCGGATCGATGCCTGGATCGCCTCGGTCGGGACGGGCGCGACCTTCCTCGGGGTCGCCGCGGCGCTCCGGGCGCGCGATCCGCGCGTCATCTGTGCGGCCGTGGAGCCCGAGGGCTGCCGGCCGCTGGCGGGTGAGGCCATCACCAAGCCGCGTCACGTCTTGCAGGGGACGGGCTACGGCAGCGTGCCGCCGCATTGGGATCCCGGGTTCATGGATCTGGCTGTCGCTGCGACCGACGACGAGGCCGTGCGATGGCGCCGGTTGCTGGCGACGCGGGAGGGCCTGCATGTCGGCTACTCGGCTGCCGCCAATGTCTGCGCCGCCGCCGCCCTGCTCGGCTCCGGCCGCCTGCCGGCCGACGCGGTCGCCGTGACGGTGCTGTGCGACACCGGCCTCAAATACTGACGGTTGTGGCGTCGGCCATCGCCGCCTTTGCTGCTGCGCCCCCGCGATGCTAGAGCCGGGTGACCCCATCGGTCCGGGTCCTCCGCGACGCCGCGGCCGATGCGCCCGGACGTTCCGTCCGAAGCGGAGACGGGTGCTGGCGGAATCATGACGACACGACCACCCCCCCGCGGCGGCCCGAAGGGACGCAAGCCCCCGTCCGGTAAGTTTCCGCCGTATGGCGAGCGCGCCCGCACAGGCCCGCGCACCAGCGCCCGCGACGCCGCCGAGCGCGCCGCCCGCAACCGCGGCGACGATGCTGGCGCGCGCGATCCCTGGACCGCACCGGGCACGCCCCACGCCGTGGCTGCCGCTGCCGCCGCGGCGGCAGCGGCGAAGCCGAGGCCGCGGCCTGCCCGGGCCGAGCGCGACGATGCCGCGCCTCCGCGCAAGGCGCCGCCCCGGCCGAGCGCCAGGCCGGCCGCGAAGGCGTATGCCAAGCCCGTCGAGTCGCGGCCGGCCGCCCAGCCTTCGCCCCCTGCCGCGCCGGCCGGTCCGACAAGGCGCGAGCAGCGCGCCGCCGCCTCCGCGACCCTCGCCTCCGGGGTGCAGACCCTGACGGTCGAGGCGGACGAGGCCGGCATGCGCATCGACCGATTCCTCACCGCGCGCTTCCCGCTCCTGCCCTTCACCCGGGTGCAGAGCATCGTCCGCAAGGGCGAACTGCGGGTCGACGGCAAGCGCGCCAAGCCGAACGACCGGCTGGAGCCGGGCATGAGCGTGCGCGTGCCGCCGCTGCGCCTCGACCAGCCGACCGAGCGCCCGCGCAGCGCCGCGCGGGAGCAGGACGACGCCGAGTTCATCCGCTCGCTGATCCTCTACGAGGATGCCGACATGATGGTGCTCAACAAGCCCTTCGGTCTTGCGGTCCAGGGCGGCTCGGGCACCGTCCGCCACGTCGACGGGCTGCTCGCCGCGCTGACCGGCCCGGACGGCCAGAAGCCGCGCCTCGTCCACCGGCTCGACAAGGATACGGCCGGCTGCCTGATTATCGCCAAGACGAGGCTGGCGGCCGCGACGCTGGCAAAAAGCTTCCGCTCGCGGGCCGCGCGCAAGATCTACTGGGCGCTCACTGCGGGCGTGCCGCGGGTGCGCCAGGGTCGGGTCTCGACCTATCTCGCCAAGGACGAGCCGACCGACGCCGACGCGCGCATGCGGGTGGCCAAGCACGGCGACGAGGGCGCCAGTCACGCCCTGACCTATTACGCGATGGTCGATCAGGCCGCCCAGAAGCTGTCGTGGCTGTCGTTCAAGCCCGTGACCGGGCGGACCCATCAGCTGCGTGCTCACGCGGCCCATATCGGGCACCCCATCGTCGGCGATCCGAAATACTTTTCCGTGGAGAACTGGGAGCTTCCGGGCGGGATCCAGAACCGGCTCCACCTGCTCGCCCGGCGGATCGTGATTCCGCATCCGCGCACCGGCCGGCCCGTGGATGTCAGCGCGCCGCTGCCGCAGCACATGGCCCAGAGCTGGAACCTGCTGGGCTTCGACGCATCCCGCTACGATCCGATCGTCGAGGCGCCGGAGAGCTGATCTCGCAGCCAAGGTACGATGGCCTCTGCCAGCGCCTCGGGGGCCTCCATCGGAAGCATGTGGCCGGAGCCGTCGATCACTATCAGGGCGGCGCCGGGGATGCCGTCTCGCAGTTCCCGCGCCTCGTCGAGGCTGCGCAGGGCGTCCTGGGCGGCCGCCACCACCAGGGTCGGGCACGTGATCGTAGCGAGCCTGTCCCGGTCGCTCGCCCGCGCCTGTCCGGCTTGGCGCAGGAACACGTCGCCGCCGAGGCGGTCGCCCATACTGCGGATGCGGGCGATGAGCGCTTGGTCGCCGGCCCGGTCGGGATGCACCGATCCGAGGATCGCGGACCGGCTGAGCCCGGCGAAACCCTGGCGGCGAACGTTCGCGACGGCCGCGTCCTTCCGGCGCGCCTGGGCGGGCGTGTCCGCCCGCGCCGACGTGGCGATCAACACGAGCGCTTCGATTCGCTCCGGTGCGAGGCGGGCGATCTCCCGCGCCACGTAGCCGCCCATCGAGAAGCCGATGAGGGCGAAGCGCTCCGGCGCCTCCTCGGCGACCCGCCGCGCCATCGCCGCGATGGTGTCGTCCCGGCCCAGGTCGCCGTGCAGGATCGGCCCGAACGGCGCGAGGCTCGGGGCCATGTCGGCCCACAGGTCCGGATCGGTCATGAAGCCGGGAAGCAGAACGAGGGGCATGGCGCGGTCGTGATCCTCGGTGGCCCGGCGCAACATCGGTGTCCGAGCGGCACCCCCTTTCGAGATGCGGCGCGCGCCTCCCCGGTGCGGCGTGGACCGGGTCCTGAAAGTCTACGGGCCGGCACGCCTTGGCAATTGGCCGACTCGCCTCATATGCTGATCCGCGACCCGCCGTTCCGCCGCGGGGCCGATTTCCCGCGGTTCGAGACCCTGACGCATGAAGCTCGCGACGCTGGCCTGCCTCGCTGCCCTCTGCCTCGTCGGGCCGGCCGCCTACGCCGCGCCGGGCGACACGGCCAAGCCGACCGCTCCGGCGAATCCGTCCCCGACGGCCGGCGCGCCAAGGCAGACCCAGCAGGCGCCGATCCCGCCCATGCCGGCTCAGCCCGCCCCCCCCGCGGAGCTGCCGCAGCAGCAGGC
>NZ_VRVG01000239.1:0-3820 GCF_008040085.1 Methylobacterium sp. WL7
GAATAGGAAACGCCCGTCATCGATTGTTCGTCGGAGTTCCTGCATTTTATGCAGATCTGGAACCTCGCCAGATCGCGTACTTACAACGAGCCTCATCAAAGATCGAGTTGCTTTTAGCACAGCCATCCGATCACCAAATGTATCAATTTTAAGTTTATCAAGCGCTATTTGAGCCTGCATATAAGCAGTTTGCCACTGTTTCGCCGCGAATAAACCTGTTATGCTTGTAGCCGCCACAGCAGCGCAAATGGTTGCGACGGGCCCAGCAAAATCTTTTACCACGTCATAGGCGCTCATCGCCGAAATCCACTTTCCTATGTGGCCCACATCCACCCGGCGGGGGCGTAACAGGTTTCGCGAGCGCAGCGATTTAACAATGTTCCATAACTGGATTTGATTGTTTTCGCAGCTGCCAGCGCGGACGGGGTCGTTGCCGACGGCCTATCGTCAGTCGGCGTCAAGGACGGCGAGGAGGTTCGACGGATCGCCGACATGGATCACATCGCCGGCGAGGTTCGCGCGCAAAGCCGCGATGGTCTCGTCGTTCGGGACGAGCGGATCGAAGGGCAGCCGCCCTTCGGCGACGACCCGTTCAAGCATCAGGCGGAACGCGTCGGACAACGAGAGTCCGACCGCGCCGAGAACAGCTTCGGCCTCTAGCTTGACGCCCGGATCAACCTGCGCCCGGACCGACTTGGCCCTCGGCACAGATTTGACCTTTTCTTTCGCGTGAGCGGCCATCGTCGCCGATCCTCTTGCCAACCCGGACTTCAACACGGTGCGGACGGCTCACAATGCATAGGCCGGCGCAGAATTTGGCTACTCAAACGCCCCGCGGCACCCGCCCCTCAAGCGGATAGGCCGGATCGTTGTAGCCCGGGGTGGTCGGGTGCCCGGCGGCCACGAAGCCGTCCACCAGCGCCTCGTCCTCCGGGGTGAAGGCGTAGTCGAGGGCGCCGAGATATTCCTGCCACTGCGCCTCGGTGCGCGGCCCGGCGATGACGCCGGTGATCAGGCGGTTGTTCAGCACCCAGGCGGTGGCGAACTGCCCGGCCGTGATGCCGCGGGCCTCGGCGTGCTCCTTCAGGGTGCGGGCGATGCGCAGGGATTCCGGGCGCCACTCGGTCTGCATCATCCGGGTGTCCTGGCGGCCGGCGCGGGATTCGGCCGGCGGCGGGGCGTCCGGATCGTACTTGCCGGTCAGCACGCCCCGGGCGAGGGGCGAGTACGGGACGACGCCGAGCCCGTAATGGGCGCAGGCCGGCAGGTGCTCGGTCTCGGGCATCCGGTTGAAGGCGTTGTAATAGGGCTGGCTCACCACCGGCCGGTCGATGCCGGCCTCGTCGCAGAGCCGGCAGATCTCGGCGACCCGCCAGGAGCGATGGTTCGAGACGCCGAAATGGCGGATCTTGCCCGCCCGCACGAGGTCGGCCATCGCCCGTACGGTCTCGGCCAGCGGCGTATCGTGGTCCTCCTTGTGGAGGTAGTAGATGTCGATGAATTCGGTGCCGAGCCGGCGCAGGCTGTCCTCGGCGGCCTTCAGCACGTGGACGCGCGAGAGGCCGCGGTCGTTGACGCCCTGGCCGGTCGGGTTGGCGACCTTGGTGGCCAGGATCCAGGCGGCGCGGTCGCCCTTGATCGCCCGGCCGGTGATCTCCTCCGAGCGGCCCTCGGTGTAGACGTCGGCCGTGTCGATGAAATTGACGCCCGCCTCCCGGGCGCTCCCGACGATGCGGCCGGCGGTAGCCTCGTCGGTGGGCCCGCCGAACATCATCGTGCCGAGGCAGATCGGCGAGACCTTGAGGCCGGAGCGGCCGAGATTGCGGTTCTGCATGGGATCCATCCGGTGTCCGTCCGCCAGCAATCTCGGCGCTTGGGCGGCGAGGTCAACCGTGCCGGCGTAACACCGGGGACATCCGCGGCGAACCGACCCGCGCGGGGAGCGATCCCCACGGGCACCGGTTTCGCTCTCCGAGAGCCTGGCCCGAGCGCCCCGTCGTTTCCGATGTCAGAAGGCCAAGTCCGAAAGCAATGATCGACCGCCTGGCTGTTCCCCTCGGCATCCCCCTCCCCTGGCTCGACCGGGCCGGACGCCTCTCGTGGCTGAAGCTCGCGGTGTTCCTGGCCTGCATCGCGCCGGCCCTGTACCTGGCGGGGGCCTACCGGCTCGACGCGCTGGGCGCCAAGCCGATCACCGCGCTGATCCACGCCACCGGCGAGTGGGCGGTGCGCTTCCTGCTGTTCTCGCTGGCGATCTCGCCGCTGCGCCGGATCGCCGACTGGGCGAAGGTGCTGGTGGTCCGGCGCATGCTCGGCGTCACCGTGATGGCCTACGCGGTGGCGCACCTCACCCTCTATGCGGTCGACCAGAACCTGATCCTGACCAAGGTCGTCACCGAGATCGCCCTGCGGCTCTACCTGACGATCGGCTTCGTGGCGCTGATCGGCCTGATCGCCCTGGGGCTGACCTCCACGGACGCGGCGATCCGCACCCTCGGGCCGAACTGGCACCGGCTGCACCGGCTCGTCTACACGATCGCGGTTCTGGCGCTCGTCCACTATTTCCTGCAGTCGAAGATCGACGTCAGCGACCCGGTCTTCTCCGCCGGGCTGTTCCTGCTGCTCATGGGCTGGCGGGCGATGCGGCGGTTCAAGCTGCCGGAGCGGCCGTGGTCGCTGCTGCTGCTGGCGATCCTCGGCGGCCTCGCCACCGCGGGGCTCGAGGCGGCCTGGTACGGGCTCGCCAGCGGCGTCCCGGCCAGCCTCGTGCTGGCGGCCAACCTGGATTTCTCCGGCCCGCTCCGGCCGGCCTGGTGGGTCGTGGCGACCGGCCTGCTGATGCCCGCGATCGCGCTCCTGCGCGGCGGGCGCACCGCCGGCAAAGCCGCCAAACCGGGGGCCGGCCGGGACCGCGTGGCCGCGCCGCGCGGGACGGGCACCGGTGCGGGTGCCGCGCGACCCTTGTCGCCGTCCGCCTGATGCCGCAGAACCCGCGGCCGGCGGATCTCGCCGCAGCGGAGTGACCTGGGCTATGCGCGGCACGCTTCTCCTCATCGCGGGTCTGCTCGCCCCGGCCGTCGCCCTGGCGGCGCCCGCCAAGCCCGCACCCGCCAAGCCGACTCCGGACAAGGCAGCGCCGGCCGTCGCCGCCGCCCCGGCGGTCACCGCCTGCAAGCCCCCGG
This sequence comes from Methylobacterium sp. WL7, assembly GCF_008040085.1. Classification (NCBI taxonomy): domain Bacteria; kingdom Pseudomonadati; phylum Pseudomonadota; class Alphaproteobacteria; order Hyphomicrobiales; family Methylobacteriaceae; genus Methylobacterium; species Methylobacterium sp. WL7. Next base: position 3,183 of record NZ_VRVG01000239.1, read on the forward strand.
AGGCGCCGCCGGCGGCTCTGCGCCCGACCAAGCCCGTGCTCCCCGAGAAGCCGGCCTGCCTCGACGCCAAGGGCGGCTGCCCCGGCTGGGAGGCCTACAGCTTCAACGACGCAGTGAAGGCCTACAACCTGCAAGCGCAGGCGTTCCGGCCGATCGCCGAGGCCTACGCGCAGAAGCTCAACGCCTACGTGAAGGCGAGCGCGGATTACGCGCAGTGCGAGATCAACGCGATGCAGAACTGACGCGCGCTGCGGAACGGAGCCGGCTGAACGGCGGCCAACGGGGGGCGTGGCGGGGGTTCAGCCGGCGCGGCGCAATCTCCGGCATCGAGGGCCGCGATCCCCGCCGCCCGTCCCTGCCGAGGCCGAACAGTGCCCCTTCGTCATGTCTTTGGGCGCGCCGGGTTCTGCGCCCTGCTGCTCGCCACCGCCCCGGCGCTGGCCGCCGACTTCGACGGCCCGCCGCCCCCGCACGGCTATGGCGGCCCGGGGGACGGCTACGAGCGCGACCGGCGGCCCCCGCCGCCGGAACCGGAGTTCCGCAGGCCCCGCTTCTCGGCGGCACCGCCCGAGGCGTGCCGGGAGTTCGTCCGGCGCCGGTTCGATCCGGACGGGGCGCCGGTGGTCCGCCGGGTCCGG
>NZ_VRVG01000023.1:0-55067 GCF_008040085.1 Methylobacterium sp. WL7
CCAGAAAGACATTCCAAAATAACGCGCTGATCGATATGTAATTTGCTGTATTTTGTATATCGCGCCTCTAAGATGGGGAGCCCGGGTCGAAACCACGCCGCAGGCGACCGGCGGCTCGCGGCCCGCATGAGGCCCCTCGCCCTGTTCCCGCCCCGTTAGGAGAGTCTTACGGGTCCGACCCTAAGCCCTGGGGCACCTTATAGAACCTCGCCGCGCATGAGGCGCCGTCCATGGCCGTGATCGCCGCCTTCGTGATCAATGCGGGGCTCAACTTCGTCCTCGGGCTGCTGATCGCCCAATTGCTCGGGCCCGCCGATTTCGGCCGGTTCGCGCTGGCGACCACCGGGGCGATCGTGCTCAACACGGTGCTGTTCGAGTGGCTGCGGCTGTCGGCGACGCGGTTCTACTCGGGGCGCGTGCGGGTGGACGAGCCCTGGATCCGCCACGGGCTCGACCGGGCCTACCTGCGCATCGGCCTGGTGCTGCTCTGCGCCGCCGCCCTGTGCGGGGCGTTCGGCTTCGGCGGCGGCGCGCGTGGACGCGCGGCGGTCCTGTGCGGCACCGGCCTCGCCGCGCTCGGCATCGGGGTGTTCGACTACCACGCGGCCCTGGCCCGGGCCCGGTTCGACGGAAAGCTCTATCTCGGCCTCGTGGCGGTCAAGAACGTCTTGGCCTTCATCCTGATGGCGGCGGCCGCCTGGTGGCTGCCGCAGCCGGCCTGGGTGCTGGCGGCGGCAGGACTCAGCCAGCTCGCCGCCGTGGTGCTGCTGCGCCACCCCCTGCGCGATCCCAAGCACCCGTTCGAGCAGCCGCGCCTCGGCGCCACCTGGGGGGTCTTCGCCCGCTACGGCCTGCCGCTGATCGCCGCCAACACCGCCTACCAGTGCCTCGCCTTCGTGAACCGGGGTGCGATCGCCGGCCATGCCGGCTTCGCCGAGGCCGGCTATTTCGCGCTGGCCGCCGACGTCACCTCGCGCTCGATGATGACGCTCGGCACCGCGCTCGACCTGCTGCTGTTCCAGTTCGCCGTGCAGGCCGAGGAGCAGCACGGCCGCGCGGCGGCCGAGGCGCAGGTGGCCGAGAATGCCGGCACCGTGTTCGCCCTGCTGGCGCCCTGCGCGGTCGGCTTCTGGGCGGTGCTGCCGGCGCTCCAGGGGCTGGTGGTGCCCGATGCCTATCGCGGGCCGTTCGAGAGCTACAGCGTCGCGCTGATGCCCGGCCTGTTCTGCCTGTCGATGATGTTCTACGCTCTGAACCCGGTCTTCCAGATCCGCCGCCGGACCTTTCCGGTGATCGCCGCGGCCCTGGTCGGGCTCGCGGTCAACGGGGCCGGCCTGCTGCTCCTGCCCGACCGGATGGGCGGGATGGGCGTCGCCCTGGCCCAGACGCTGGGCCTCGCCGCCGCCGCACTCTGGCTCGGCTGGCGGGCGCTGACCGGCCCGGAGCGGATCGTGCTGCCCTGGGGCCAGATCGGCGCGGCGACCCTCGCCTGCGGGGCGATGGGCCTGGCGCTGGCGCCGTTCCGGCACCTGCCGCCCGCCGCCGCCCTGGCGGTCCTGGTCCCGGCCGGGGCGGTCCTGTACGGGGCGCTGGTCTGGATCTTCGACATCGCCGGGCTGCGCCGGCAGGTGGCGTCGCGCCTGCGCCCGGACCGGACCATCGCGGCTGGGTAGAACGCCTCGCCGGGCCCGCGACGCCGCCTCCGCTTGAATCCGCCGCGCGTTCCGGCGAAACCGGTTCTGGAACAAGTCCAAAAAGAACCGGGGCGGAGACGATGGGCGGCTACGAGCCCGGCAGCGAGGCGGAAGCGGAGGACATCGTGCGCGCGGCCGCCGGGCGCGGCGAGCGCCTGCGGCTCGCCGGAGGCGGCACCGCGTCGGGGCTCGGCCGGCCGGCGCAGGACAACGCGACGCTCTCGGCCCGGAAGCTCGCCGGCGTCACGCTCTACGAGCCCGCCGAGATGGTGGTGTCGGCGCGCGCGGGCACGCCGCTCGCGGAGGTCGAGGCCCTGCTGGCCTCCCGGGGCCAGATGCTGCCGTTCGAGCCGATGGACTTTCGCAAGCTCTACGGCACCGCCGGTGAGCCGACCCTGGGCGCGGTCGCCGCGACCAACAATGCCGGCCCCCGCCGGATCAACGCCGGGGCGGCCCGCGACAGCCTGATCGGCGTGCGCTTCGTCAACGGGCGCGGCGAGGCGATCAAGTCGGGCGGCCGGGTGATGAAGAACGTCACCGGGCTCGACCTCGTGAAGCTGATGGCCGGCGCCCACGGCACGCTCGGGCTGCTCACCGAGGTCACCTTCAAGGTGCTGCCGGCCTGCGAGCGCGTCGCCACCCTGGTGTTTCCCGGCCTCGACGATGCCCGCGCGGTCGCGGCCCTGGCGGCGGCCCTCGGCTCGCCGTTCGAACTCACCGGCGCGGCGCACCTGCCGGCCGGGATCGGCGGCACCGGGGCGCGGACGCTGATGCGCCTCGAAGGGTTCGCGGAGTCGATCGACTACCGGACCGGCGAGTTGCGCCGCCTGCTCAAGCGCTTCGGAACGCCCGAGCTGGTGGAGGGCGAGGCCGGCACCGCCCTGTGGCAGGCGGTGCGGGATGCCGCCCCGCTCGCCGAGCCTCGGGACACCGCCCTGTGGCGGATCTCGACCGCGCCCAGTCATGGCCCGGCCCTGGTGGCGGCGATCGCGGCCGAGCGCGGGGCACGCTGGTTCTACGATTGGGGCGGCGGCCTGATCTGGCTCGCCACGGAATCGGCCGGCGATGCCGGCACCGCCCTCGTGCGCGCGGCCGTGCGGGCCCAGGGCGGGCACGCGACGCTGGTGCGCGCCCCCGATGCGGTCCGGGCCGCGGTGCCGGTGTTCCAGCCCCTGGCGGAGCCGCTGATGCGGATCACCGCCGGGATCAAGACGGCGCACGATCCCGCCGGGGTGCTGAACCCGGGCCGGATGTACGCGGGCGTGTGAGTCCGGTCCCCTCCCCGCCCGGAGATGAGAGCAGCAGGAAGGCATCGTGCAGACCAATTTCAACCTCGCCCAGCTTGCCGATCCCGCCATGGCGGCGTCGGAAAAGATCCTGCGGACCTGCGTGCATTGCGGCTTCTGCACGGCGACCTGCCCGACCTACCTGCTGCTGGGCGACGAGCTCGATTCCCCGCGCGGCCGGATCTACCTGATCAAGGACATGCTGGAGGGCGGGAAACCCGCCTCGCAGGAGGTGGTCAAACACATCGACCGCTGCCTCTCCTGCCTGTCCTGCATGACCACCTGCCCGTCGGGGGTGCACTACATGCACCTCGTCGACCACGCCCGGGCGCATATCGAGACGACCTTCGCGCGCCCGACGGACGACCGGTTCCTGCGCGCGCTGCTGGCGCAGGTGCTGCCCTACCCGAACCGGTTCCGGCTGGCGCTGATCGCCGCCAAGCTCGGCGCGCCGTTCCGCGGGATCGTGGCGCGGCTGCCGCGGGTCGGCAACCGGCTCGCCGCGATGCTCGACCTCGCCCCGGCGCGGCTGCCCGGACGCGAGCCGACCAACCGCGTCGGACGTTTTTCCCCGGAGGACGGCCAAGCGACCAAGCGCGTCGCCCTGCTGCGCGGCTGCGCCCAGAGCGTCCTGCGGCCGGACTTCAACGCGGCGGCGATCCGGCTGCTCAACCGGCACGGCATCGAGGTGGTCCATGCCGCGGAGGGCTGCTGCGGGGCGCTGACCCACCACATGGGCAAGGAAGCCTCGTCCCACGCCCACGCCAAGCATACGATCGACGTCTGGGACGCGGAGATCGCCAAGGGCCTCGACGCGATCCTGGTCACGGCCTCGGGCTGCGGCACGACCATCAAGGATTACGGCTTTATGTTCCGCGACGACCCGGCCTATGCCGAGAAGGCGCAGCGGGTCTCGAGCCTCGCCAAGGACGTGACCGAGTACGTGGCGCAGCTCGATCTGGCGGCGACCGCGGAGAGCGACCTCGTGGTGGCCTACCACTCGGCCTGCTCGATGCAGCACGGCCAGGGCATCCGGACCGAGCCGAAGACGCTGCTCAAGCGCGCCGGCTTCACCGTGAAGGACGTGCCGGAGGGCCATATCTGCTGCGGCTCGGCCGGGACCTACAACATCCTGCAGCCCGAGCTCGCCGCCAAGCTGCGCGCCCGCAAGGTCGCCAACATCGAGCGCATCCGCCCCGACGTGATCGCCACCGGCAACATCGGCTGCGCCACGCAGATCGGCAAAGGCACCGGCATCCCGATCGTGCACACGGTGGAGCTGCTGGACTGGGCCACCGGCGGCCCAAGGCCCGCCGCGCTCGACGGCGTCACGCCGCGGCTGGAGGCGGCGGAGTAGGATTGCGGCCGGATGCGGGCGCCTGCCCTCCCCTGCTGCGGGCTATCGGATTCACGGAACGCGATCCGGATGGTTCTCGACTGCAAAAGAAATCTCTCCGAGACCAACACGCGCCTTCCCTCCCCCCTCTGCGGGGGAGGGAGACGCGTGCCAGGGTCCCGGCCGTTGCCCTCATTCCGTCAGCGATGGGCGAGGAGAGTGCGGCGTATCGAGCGTCCGCTGCCGGACCCAATGAAGAATCCCCCCGACGGAACCGAAGTGCCCCGCCCCACCGCCGTGACGATCCCGTGACATCGTCCCGCGCTTGACCCTTGCCAAATCCCCGTGGCCGTCTGTAATGATACTGACCCTTCTCCGGTCCCGCCGGCCGTCGTAACGGCTTGCGGACGCGGCCGAATTCCTTCGAGAAAACGGACGCGACGTCGCGGCGGGCCTGTTTGCCCGCCTGGCGGCGACGGGTGTTTTCCCGATCGGGCAGGTGTCGCACGACGCGGTGGAGCTTTTCCGCCGCATCCAGATTTCACGGCCGGTCCCATCCGGCCGAGATTGTTTCGCGAGGTCGGAACCAGGATGAACGGACGCACGGCTCAGCATGGCGCTGCGCGTGCCCCGGAGGCGCAGGATCTGCGTCGCACCGGCCCGTTCAGCCTACCGGCCAAGTTCAACCCCAGGCGCCCAGGGCGCCGAACGGCGGTTGACGGCAATTTCCCCTCGAACCCAGCCGCCTCGGCGACGAGGCCGGCTCCATGCGCGACCGTTCTGAGGTCGTGCGAGGCGCCGCCGGGACCACGGGCACGGAGAACGACGTCGGCCGCCATGCCGAGAGTCCGACATGGCCAACAAAATGCTGATCGACGCGATGCACCCGGAGGAGACCCGGGTCGTCACGGTCCACGGGTCTAGGGTCGAGGAGTTCGACTTCGAAGCCGCCAACCGGCGCCAGCTGCGCGGCAACATCTACCTCGCCAAGGTCACCCGGGTGGAGCCGTCGCTCCAGGCGGCCTTCGTCGAGTACGGCGGCAACCGCCACGGCTTCCTCGCCTTCAACGAGATCCACCCCGACTACTACCAGATCCCGCTGGCCGACCGGCAGGCGCTGCTGGAGGACGAGGCGCGCGACGCCGAGGAGCATCGCGAGCGCGAGGAGCGCCGTCGCCGTTCGCCCCGCCGCTCCCGCGGACGCCGCGCCGAGGCCCGCTCGCGCACCGACGAGACGGTGAGCGCCGAGGACGCGTCCGAGGCCCCGCTGGGCCTGGAGTCCCAGCAGGATTCGGAGTTCCAGCCGGCCGCCGATGTACCGCACGCGGACGCACCGCAGGGCGGGGATCACGCCGAGGCGCACGAGGCCGGGCCCGCCCCGGACGGGACGCCCGACACCCTCGCCGAGAACCCGGAAGCCGTGCAGGAGGCGATCACCTCCGAGACCGCCGCCGGGGACATTCCCGAGCCTTCCGCCGAAGCCGCGCCGACCGTCGAGGCTCACGCCGAAGCCGGCGAGCGGCAGACGGCCGACCATGACGACACGGTCGAGCCCGAGGCCGTGGTCGCCGTGGCCGAGGCCCTGACCGTCGCCGGCGCGCCGGCCGAGACGATCGCCGAGGATGCCGTCGAGGCGTCCGGCCGCGGCGCGTCCGCGACGGGCGAGGCCGACGACGAGGCCGAGCTTGACGCCGACCTGGAGGACGAGGAGTCCGAGGACGACGAAGACGATTCGGACGAGGACGACTCGGACGACGAGGACGAGGACGAGTCCGACGAGGAGTCGGATGAGGATTCCGACGACCCCGATGCCGAGCCCCGGATCGCGCAGGTCGGCGGCAACGGCGACGCGCTCGCGGAGATCCCCGAGCGGCCGCGCCATTACCGGCGCCACTACAAGATCCAGGAGGTGATCAAGCGCCGCCAGATCATCCTGGTGCAGGTGGTCAAGGAGGAGCGCGGCACGAAGGGTGCGGCGCTCACCACCTACCTGTCGCTCGCGGGCCGCTACTCGGTGCTGATGCCCAACACCGGCCGCGGTGGCGGCATCTCCCGGAAGATCACCTCGGCCGCCGACCGCAAGCGCCTTAAGGAGGTCGTGGCCGACCTGGAAGTGCCGGACGGCATGGGCGTGATCCTGCGCACCGCCGGCGCCTCGCGCTCCAAGCCCGAGATCGCCCGCGACTTCGAGTACCTGATGCGGTTGTGGGAGTCGGTCCGCGAATTGACCCTGACCTCGATGGCGCCGGCACTCGTCTACGAGGAGGGATCGCTGATCAAGCGGGCCATCCGCGACCTCTACAACAAGGACCTGGACGAGGTTCTGGTCTCCGGCGAGGAAGCCTACGCCGAGGCCAAGGACTTCATGCGGATGCTGATGCCCGGCCAGTCCAAGGTCGTGAAGCCCTACCGCGACCCGACGCCGATCTTCGCCCGCTACGGCGTCGAGCAGCAGCTCGACGCGATGTTCTCGACCCACGTCTCGCTGAAATCCGGCGGCTACCTGGTCATCAACCCGACCGAGGCGCTGGTCTCGATCGACGTGAACTCGGGCCGCTCGACCCGCGAGCACGACATCGAGGACACCGCGCTGCGGACGAACCTGGAGGCGGCCGAGGAGGTCGCCCGCCAGCTGCGCCTGCGCGACCTCGCGGGCCTGATCGTCATCGACTTCATCGACATGGAGGAGAAGCGCAACAACCGCGCGGTCGAGAAGAAGCTCAACGATTGCCTGAAAAACGACCGCGCCCGCATCCAGGTCGGCCGGATCTCGCCCTTCGGCCTGATGGAGATGAGCCGGCAGCGCATCCGCACCGGCGTGCTCGAATCGTCCTCGATCCCCTGCGTGCATTGCGGCGGCTCGGGCTACGTGCGGGCCACCGCTTCCGTGGCGCTGCACATCCTGCGCTCCATCGAGGAGGCGCTGCTCAAGTCGGCCTCCCACAACCTGATCCTGCGCACCAAGACCGAGGTGGCGCTGTACATCCTCAACCAGAAGCGCGGGCACCTGCGCGAGCTGGAAATCCGCTTCGGCGTCACGCTCACGATCGCGGCCGACGAGCGGCTGCCGGTGACCACCGCGTTCCAGCTCGACCGCGGCGAGCCGGCCCAGCGGGCGGAGGGTCCGGTGACGGGCGTGCGCGCGCAGGCGATCTCGCCCGCCATGGAGTTTGAGGACGAGGACGACGTCGAGGAGGCCGACCTGGCCGAGGCGGAGTCCGAAGGTGACGCGGAAGAGGTGCGGACCGAGGCGCGCGAGGACGGCGCCCGTGAGGATGAGACTCGCGACGAGGGCGACGGCCGCCGCCGCCGCCGTCGGCGCCGTCGGCGCGGCGGTCGCCAGGACGGCCGGTCCGAGGAGGGCCAGGCCGACGGCGAGCGTCAGGACTCCGACGACCCGGACGAGGAGCGCGGCACCGAGGACGCCCCCGAGTCCGACGAGCCCACCGAGACGCCGATCGCGGCGGTGGCCGCCGAGGGGGCCGAAGCCGACGAGACCGTCGCCGTCGCGGAGGAGTCCGCCCGGTCCGAGGAGGACGGCACGCGCCGCCGTCGCCGCGGACGCCGGGGCGGTCGTGGCCGCGCCGAGGGTCGCACCCGCGAGGGCGGCGACGCGGAAGGTTCCGCGGAGGGGGATGCCGATGCGGTCGCCCTGTCGGCCGAGGAGCCGGTGAGCGCCGAGGCGGTGGCCGAGGCGGTCGAGGCCGCGCCGTCCCCCGTCCACGACGAGGTCGCCGTCGAGTTGCCGGTCGCGGCCGCTCCGGAGTCCGCGGAACGGTTCGAGAGGCAGGCTGCGGAGCGGTTCGAGACGCAGGCCGCGGAGGCCCCGCCCGAGGCGGCGCCGACGGAGGCCGCCCCGCCGCCCGAGCCGGTTGCTGTGGTGCTGACCCAGCCCAGCGATCCGGACCGGCCCAAGCGCGCAGGCTGGTGGTCCCGCACCAAGGCCGCCCTGACCGGCGAGTGAGATGCGACGGCACCCCCGGACGGTTGTCGTCCGGGGGTGCCGACAGGGGATCGCGGCTTCGTCCAATTCCAATAAGGGACGGTTATCCTTCACCTTCGGTTGAAGGTTCCATGCGAATATGGCTCCCGAATCGACGTTCGCAGGAGCCCCCGCATGTTGAGTTTGCGCCGCAAGCGCCCGGCCCCGGAGCTGGCCGGGACCGCGGTGACGGCCGACGCCCAGACGTCCGCGCCCGTTGCAACGACCGTCCTGGACATCGTCCCGCAGGCTGCAGCGCCCGACCGCGAATTGATGGCGCTCCTGGCGCGCCTGTCGGCTGCGGCCTCGGATGCCGGCACCTCGATCGGCTGGATGACGCACGACGCCTCCGGCACCGCCGAGCAGGCCCGGCTGATCGCCGCCGCCAGCGAGGAACTGGCCGCCAGCACCAGCGAGATCGCGGCCCGCTCCTCCTCGGCGGCCGAGACCGCCGAGACCGCCCGCGCCGGCATCGCCACCTGCGTCGACGACCTTCAGCGCGCCAGCGACGGCATGCGCGGGATCGAGCAGGGCACCGACGAGATCGGCAGCCGGCTCGACAGCTTCTCGGCCGCCGCCCTGCGGATCGAGGAGATGGCCGGCACCATCGCGGCGATCTCGGCCCAGACCAACCTGCTGGCCCTCAACGCCACCATCGAGGCCGCCCGGGCCGGTGAGGCCGGCCGGGGCTTCGCGGTCGTCGCGGCGGAAGTGAAGATGCTCTCCGCGCAGACCGCGAAGGCGACGGACGAGATCCGCGCCCGGCTCGGCGGTCTCCGCGAGGAGATGGCGGCGATGCAGGCGGCGGTCACGCGCAGCCGCAGCGCCGTCGAGACCGGCGCCGCCGCCATGGTGCGGGCCAACGTCCGGGTCGAGGCGGAGAGCGGCGCCGTCGCCACGGTGGCGGCCCAGATGCGCGAGGCCTCCGAGATCATGGGCCAGCAGATCCAGGCCACCGGCGAGATCGCCCGGAGCGTCGGCCGGATCGCGGAGGGCACCGACAAGGGCCGCCGGGAGATCGGCGACGCGCTGGGCCAGCTCGACCGGATCGAGGATCTCGGCCGCACCCTGCTCGACCGGCAGGCCGGGAGCGACGCGGCGATGCGGCTCGCCCGCATCCCGGCCGATTGCGCGGCCTGGCGCCGGGCCATGGCGGCGACCCTGGTGGGGATGCGCCCGGCCGACACGCCGCCGGTCGGCATCCCGGCCGATCCGGCCCGACCGGCCGCCGTGGAATCGGCCCTCACCCGGGCGCGGGAACTCGCCGCGGCCTTGGGCCGCCACGTGCGGGCCCAGGCCTGGGACCAGGCCACCACGGCCTTCACCGGGTTCGAGGCGGCCCTGGTCGAAGCGAAGACGGCGGCCGAGGCTTGAGCCGGGTCAGGCCGAGACCAGCCCGTCGAGGCGCATGCGGGTGATCAGGGCGACCTCCTCGAGGGCGGTCGCCTCCTCGGCGGCCGGTTCCCGGGACAGGCGCGCCTCGAACGCGGCGAGGATTTCGGCCCGCCCGCGCCCGCGCACCGCGATGATGAACGGGAAGCCGAACCGGGCGCGATAGGCCGCGTTCAGGCGATCGAAGGCCGCGCCTTCCTCCGCGTCGATGCGGTCGAGGCCGGCGCTGCCCTGCTCGCGCGTCGAATCCGCCGTCAGGCTGCGGGCCCGGGCCTCCGGGCCGGCCAGCTCCGGATGGTTGTTGAGGAAGGCGCGGCGGCGCTCCGGTGGCGCGGTGCGCACCGCCTGCATCATCGCGTCGTGCAGGGCGGCGAGGCTCGCGAAGGGCCGGTGCGGCCAGGCGGCCTGCGCCACCCAGGGCGCGTGCTCGAACACGCCGCCGAGCAGCGTCACGAAGGCCTTTTCGTCCAACCGGTTGATCGCCGACAGATCGGGCATGACGCTTCAGCTGCCGCGGTAGGTGGTGAAGCTCGCCGGCGCGCACAGCATCGGCACATGGTAGTGCTGCCCGGCATCGAAGATCGCGAAGCGCACCACCGGGTCGTCGATGAAGACGTCGCCCGGGTCAGTGCCCGGACGGTCCCGGAAGTAATCCGCGACGTGGAACGCCAGCTCGTACTGCCCGGTCCGGGCTTCGCCGGCCGGCAGGATCGGCGCGTCGGTGCGCCCATCCGCGTTGGTGACGACGCTCTTCACCAGCCGCCACGTCCCGTCCTCCAGGACCGAGAAGTCGATCCGGACGCCCGCGGCGGGGCGGCCGCGGTCGGTATCGAGGACATGCGTCGAGATGCCGGCCATGGATGCGGGTCCCGTGAGATTGGGCTCAGCTGCCCCGATAGTAGGAATAGCCCCAGGGCGTGAACAGCACCGGCAGGTGGTAGCGCTGGCGCGCGTCGCGGACCTGGAAGCGGATCGGCACGAGGCTCAGGAAGTTCGGGCTCGGCAGGGTCGCCCCGAGGGCCGCGAAATACGCCCCGACATGCAGCACCAGTTCGTAGCGGCCGGCCTTCAGCGCGTCGTCGACGAGGAGGGGTTCGGCCGGCCTGCCGTTGGCCGCGGTGGTGACCGTCTTGATCGGCCGGTAGACGTCGCCCTCGCGGATCGACAGGTCGCAGACCAGGCCGGCCGCCGGGGTCCCGTGGGCGTTGTCGAGCGCGTGCAGGGTCAGCCGCGGTCCGAGCCCGGCCTGCGAGGTCGGGGCCACGGTCAGCGCCCCGGGCCGCCCCCCGCCGCTCGCGGGGGCCGGCCCAGCCTGGGATCCGCCCGCGGCGGCGGCCATGGCCGCGCCGCCGAGGCCGAGTTCGGCGAAGGCCCGGCGGGTTACGGCGCTCACGCGCAGCTCCGGGCATCGCTCTGGGTCCGACGCCCTGGAACAGCGAGACACTTCGTCCGCGAAGCACGGCAAGGCCGGTCTGGCAGATTACCCGGGTCCATTTCCGTCCCCTCGACATCGCCGGTCGCCGCTGAGGGCCGTCGCGGCGACCTGTCGCAAAGCCTGCGCCATCTGGCAAAGCCACGCCAGCCGTCGAAGGGCTCAGGACGACGGCGGATCGGTCCGCGGAGGCACCGGTGCCGCCTCGGCCTACTTGCGACTGCGTTCCTTGCGCAGTTCCCGCTCCGCCAGCAGCCAGAACTCGATCTCGAAGCCTTCCGGCCGGTGGTTGCGCTCCCACAACTCGTAGGCGCGCTCCCGGATCTGCTCGAACGGGATCGCGTCCGGCGCAGATTTGTCCTCGATCCGTGAGGGGGGTGGCCGCGGCCCGCTCTCCGGGATCGCCGGCTCCGGGGCAGCGGGTTCCGGAATAGACCGTGCGTCGCGACCGGATTCGGACGAGTCGCCCTTCATCACGAGGCCGGCTTGTCGAGATAGGCGGCGACGCTGGTGATCCGGCTCCCCACCATGGTCACGGCTTTGCGCAGCCGCTCCTCGCTGACACCGAAGCGCTGCGCCCATTCTTCGCGCATGACCCGGTCGAAGATGTCGATATGCGTCTTGCCTCTGAATTCGGTGGACATGGTTCGCACGCTCTGGATTGCCGCCCAGCCGCGCAGGGCCGAGCCATCTGGAGAGACAACCGGACTCCGCGGGATCGGTTGCCAGGCCTCGTCCGATCGGCGGCGGCCTGTGGATGGCGGAACGCGCGGTCGTCAGAGGCCGCTGGAACGCCGCGCTCCATCCCGGCCGGCCTCGGCCGGGCGGTCGGGCCCGACCGCCACCGCCTCGCAGGCGAAGGGCGACGGCGGCGCCTCGACGCCGCGCCAGCGGGCATAGGCCCAGGGGCGGTACCAGACGCCCCCGCCCGGCAGCCGCTCCGGCACGAGATCGATGCCGTGGGTACCGAACGGGCCACAGCGGCAGATCCGTGCGAATCCCATCCAGGCGCCCGGCCAGAGGCCGTGCCGGGCGATGGCCTGGTCGGCGTATTCGGAGCAGCTCGGCCAGTGGCGGCACTGGCGGCCGATCAAGCCCGACAGGGTCAGCTGGTAGGTGCGAATCGCCCAATGCGCGGCGCGGCGGACCATCGGGGCCTACGCGGCGGCCGTCGCCGCTGTAGCCGGCTTTCCGGTGGCTTGTTCTCCGCCGGATTGGCGCTTGGCGGCGATCTGGTCGAGGGCGTCGACCACCGCGTCGAAGGTCAGCAGGGTCGAGGCATGGCGCGCCTTGAACTCCCGCACCGGCTCCAGGACCGCGAGGTCCGCCCAGGCCCCGTCGGGCGCGGGACCGTTGGCCTTGAGCATCGCCCGCATGGCCTCGCGGACGCCGCGCAGCTCGTCCTCGGTGGCGCCGACCACGTGGCGGCCCATCAGCGACGAGGAGGCCTGCCCGAGGGCGCAGGCCCGGACCTCCTGAGCGAAGTCGGCCACGCGGCCGTCCGCGCCGAGTACGAGGTCGATCGTCACCGTCGAGCCGCACAAACGGGAATGCGCGGTGGCGCTGGCATCGGGCCGCTCCAGGCGTCCCAGATGCGGGATGTCGGCGGCCAGTTCGAGGATACGGCGGTTGTAGATGTCGTCGAGCATCGGGGCCTCGGGCGGGTGCGTCATCCGATCGGGCTATTGCCCATCGGGATTCTGCCGCGCGACCCGTGCATTGCGTGTTGCCGCGCGAACAATGATATAGGCCCCCGACGGTCGCTTCGCGAGGAGGCGGTTCGTCGACCAGGGTCGCGCCCACGGCCAAGGTAGTTCCCACGGCTCTAGTCCAACCGGGGCGCCGGCTCGAACTTGTTTCGAGCCCGGGATCTCCCTCACAGGCCCGACGCGATCCGACGATGTATGCCAAGCCTGACAGCACCACGATGAAGTCCCGTGTGGCGCGGGCCGGAGATGCCATGGATGCCGCGCTTAAATCATTGTCCTATCGAGGCGAAGGACAGGGTCCGGACCGGGGCGGCATCGATGGGCGGGATCTGGGACAGAGTCTGACCGGCATGCGCAACGACAACCGACCGGTCGATGACGGCCGCCCCGCAGCGGTCGAGGTCGCGCCGGAGCCCGCCTCCGCCACCCGCGTGCCCGAGGGGATCGAGACCGGCCGCCCGAGCCGTGCCGAGGCCGAGGCCGCGGTGCGCACGCTCCTGCGCTGGGCCGGCGACGATCCGACCCGCGAGGGCCTGCGCGATACGCCGGCCCGGGTCACCAAGGCCTTCGGGCAGCTGTTCGGCGGCTACGAGATGGACGCCGAGGCCCTGCTGGCCCGCGTCTTCGAGGAGGTCGAGGGCTATTCGGATATCGTGCTGGTGCGCGACATCCCGTTCTACTCCCATTGCGAGCACCACATGGTGCCGTTCATGGGGCTCGCCCACATCGCCTATTACCCGACCCGCGGGGTCGTCGGGCTCTCGAAGCTCGCCCGCGTGGTCGACACCTTCGCGCGCCGCCTGCAGACGCAGGAGACCATGACCGCGCAGGTCGCCGACGTGATCGAGAGCATCCTCAAGCCCCGGGGCGTCGCCGTGATGGTGGAGGCCGAGCACCTCTGCATGGCGATGCGCGGCGTGCAGAAGGCCGGCGTCTCGACGATCACCAGCCAGTTCCGCGGCGTCTTCAAGGACGACGCCAGCGAGCAGGTGCGCTTCCTCACCCTGGTGCGCGGCGGCACCAAGTAACCGCAGGCCGGATGCCCCGATCGGGCGGCCATCGTCACGCGGCCTTCATCGATCGGGCTACACCCCATAGCGTCGATTCAAGCTCCACCGGACTCGCTTCTGCCGCCATGACCGCAAGCGATAGCGCTTTCGATCCCCCCGGCACCCGGGCCGAGGTCGAGGAAGGCACGGGCCTGACCCCGCGCTTCGACCGGGACGGCCTGGTCGCCTGCATCGCGGTCGACGCCCATGACGGGCGCGTGCTGATGCTCGCCCACATGAACGCCGAATCCCTGGCCCGGACCATCGCCACCGGGGAAGCCTGGTACTGGTCGCGGTCCCGGCAGGAACTCTGGCACAAGGGCGCGACCAGCGGGCAGATCCAGCGCGTCGTCGAGATGCGGGTCGATTGCGACCAGGACGCGCTGCTGATCCGCGTGGAGGTCGGCGGCGACGGCGGCTGCTGCCACACCGGCCGCCGGGCCTGCTTCTACCGCCGCGTCGTCCGCGGGCCGGACGGCGCCGTCACCCTGGAGGCCGCCGGGACATGAGCGCGTCCCTTGCCTTGCAGTGGCAAGAATGTCCGGCCGTCCCCTATTTCCTCCCCGGCACCGTCGAGCCGATCCGGCCCCTGCCGAGCGCCGGCCCCCGCATCGGCCTGGCGCTGGGCGGCGGCTCGGCCCGGGGCTGGGCCCATATCGGGGTGATCCGCGCCCTCGAGGAAGGCGGCATCCATCCCACCGTGGTGGCCGGCTGCTCGATCGGGGCGGTGGTCGGCGCCTGCTACGCCGCGGGGCGCCTCGACCGGCTGGAGACCTTCGCGCGGGAACTGACCCGGCACCGGGTGGTCCGGCTGATCGACCCGCGCTTTCCCGGTTCCGGGCTGATCGCCGGCAACCGCCTCCGTCGGCGCCTGTTCGCCGATCTCGGCACGCGCCGGATCGAGAGCCTGCCGATCCGCTTCGGCTGCGTCGCCACCGAGTTCGGCAGCGGCCTGGAGGTGAGCCTGACCGAGGGCCCGACCGTGGAGGCGGTGCGCGCCTCCTACGCCATCCCCGGCCTGTTCCCGCCCGTGACCCATGAGGGGCGCGTCCTGATGGACGGGACCCTGGTCAACCCCGTGCCGGTGGCGCTCGCCCGCGCGCTCGGGGCCGACCTCGTGATCTGCGTGAACCTCAACGGCGATACCGGCGGCCCGGTGGTGCACGAGGTGCCGGCGCCGGCCGCGCGCCGGAGCTTCCTCCAGCTGATCCGCGCGCGCCTGCCGGGCTTCGAGCCCCAGGAGGCCGAGATCCCGGTCCCGGGCATCGCCCGGGTGGTGCTCGGCGCGTTCAACATCACCCAGGACCGGATCTCCCGGGCGCGGCTGGAGCGCGACCCGCCGGACGTGGCCATCGGCCCGGATGTCGCGGCCTTCGGCCTGTTCGACTTCCACAAGGCCGCCGAGGGGATCGACATCGGCTACCGGGCGGCCCGGGCGGCCCTGCCCCGGATTCGCGCCGTCGTGAGCGGCGCCGCCGCGCGCGCCTAGCGTGCCCGCGACAGGCTGCGTCGCGCCCGAGGATCGTCACGCGGTTGTAACGAGCGGTTGCGATGGGCCCTCATCGACCTAGAGGGCTTCCAATGTATACGAGCCGCCGCCAGATCCTTCTGTCCGGAGGCGCGAGCCTCGTCGGGATCGCCACCGGCTTGGCCCGCCCCGGCCTGAGCCGGGCCGCCGACCGGCCGCTCCTCAGCCACGGCCTCCAGTCCGGCGATGTCGGCACCGATTCGGCGGTGGTCTGGGCCCGCTCCGACCGTCCGGCCCGGGCGATGATCGAGTGGGCGACCACCGAGAGCTTCTCCGAGATCCGCGGCGGGGTCTTCGCGGACGCGCTGCCCGAGAGCGATGGCACCGTGAAGGTGGCGCTGACCGGGCTGCCGCCGGGGCAGGACGTGTTCTACCGGGTCCGGCTGCAGGACGTCGCCGCGCCGACCATCGTCGGGCCTGCGCAGGTCGGGCGGTTCCGCACCGCGCCGGCGGACAAGCGCTCGGTCTCGTTCTGCTGGTCGGGCGACACGGTCGGCCAGGGCTGGGGCATCGACGAGGCCCGCGGCGGCATGACGATCTACTCCGCGATCCTCAAGAACCGCCCGGACTTCTTCATCCATTCCGGCGACACGATCTATGCCGACGGGCCGATCCAGGCCGAGGTGAAGCTCCCGGACGGCAGCCTCTGGCGCAACCGCGTCACCGAGGAGGTCTCGAAGCCCGCCGAGACGCTCGCCGAGTTCCGCGGCCGCCACAAGTACAACCTCACCGACCGGAACGTGCTCGCGATGAACGCCGCCGTGCCGATCCTGGCGCAGTGGGACGACCACGAGGTCACCAACAACTGGTGGCCGGGCGAGCCGCTGACCCGGGCCGAGCACCTCAAGAAGAAGTACACCGACCCGAACGTGCTCGCGATGCAGCTGCGCGCGGCGCGCGCCTTCCACGAATACATGCCGATGCGCTTCGAGCCGGCCGAGCCCGGCCGGGTCTACCGCAAGATCGCCTACGGCCCGCTGGTGGACGTGTTCATGCTCGACATGCGCTCCTACCGGGGCCCGAACGGCGAGAACCGGCAGACGGAATACGGCCCGGACGCGCACTTCCTCGGGCCGCAGCAGATCGCGTGGCTGAAGCGCGCGCTCACGGAGTCCCGCGCGACCTGGAAGGTGATCGCCGCCGACATGCCGCTCGGCCTCGTGGTGACCTACGATGTCGACCGCAATTTCGGCTCGGAGGCGGTGGCGCAGGGCGATGGACCGCCGCTCGGGCGCGAGCTGGAGATCGCCGACCTGCTGCGCTTCATCAAGCAGGCCAAGATCCGCAACACCGTCTGGCTGACCGCGGACGTGCACTACACGGCCGCCCACTACTACGACCCCAACAAGGCGCAGTTCCAGGATTTCGACCCGTTCTGGGAGTTCGTCTCGGGCCCGCTCCACGCCGGCACGTTCGGCCCCAACGCATTGGACAACACGTTCGGCCCGCAGCTGCGCTACGTGAAGGCGCCCGACAAGGGCCAGGTGAACCTGTCACCGGCCGCCGGCTACCAGTTCTTCGGCCACGTCGCGGTGGACGGCGACACCGAGCAGATGACCGTGACCCTCAAGGACGCGGCCGACACCGACCTCTGGCACGTCACCCTCGACCCCGCGAAGGCATAGGCGACCCCGGCCGGACTCCGCGTCCGGCCGGCGCGCGATCTCACGCCATGGTGATGTAGTCGCGCAGGGCCTGGTGCTCGGCCTCGACCGTGGCGATGCGGCGCGCCACCACGTCGCCGATCGAGATCAGGCCGACGAGGCGGCCGTCCTCGCAGACGGGGACGTGGCGGAACCGCCCTTGCGTCATCAGGCCCATCACCTCCTCGAGGGTGGTGCTTCGGCCGCAGGTGGTGACGTCGGCGGTCATGTGGTCCGAGACCGGCGCATCGAAGGTCGCGCCGCCGTGGCGGGCGAGCGCCCGCATGATGTCCCGCTCCGAGATGATCCCGGCCACCGCCCCGTCGGCATGGGCGACCACCAGCGCGCCGATCCGCTTGTCGGCGAGGATCTGGATCACGTCCTCGAGGGTCTTGTCGGGGCTCACGGTGACGACGGAGCTGCCCTTCTCGGCGAGGATGCGTGCGACGGTCATGGCTCTCTCCCTGTGACGCGGTGCGTGCGCCGTCAGCCGCGGCGCCTCCGTTACGCTGTCGTCCGGGTTGGCCCCGGCTCGTTCACATTATGGCGAGTGTGTGACCGATCCGCCGCGTTGGCAAGATGCCGGGACTTCGTCTCAGGGCCGGGCCGCCTCGCGTCGATCGAGCAGCGGGAACAGCAGGAAGCCCGCGATGAAGCCGCCGAGATGCGCATCCCACGCGATGGCGGCGTTCTCGCCCACGAGCGGCACGCTGACGAGCCCGAACAGCAGGTTGGTGACGAGCCAGATCGCCAGGAAGGCCACCGCGGTCCGGTTGCGCAGGAGTTCGGGAATCGTCTCGGCCGGCCGGTGCGGCGGCAATTGCCAGGGCGGGCCGGCATACCCGGAGGCGGGCGGCTGGAACACGAAGCGGGCGGCCGCCGCCATCAGGGCCGAGATCCCCGCCGAGGCGCCGACCAGCGGTCCCGCGCTCAGGGGGTCGATCATCACATGCAGCAGGCCGCCGGCCACGGTTCCGGCCAGCGCGATCAGAAAGTAGCGCCCGGCGCCGCACCGCCGGGCCACCGGCGACCCGAAGGCGGCCAGCCAGACGCTGTTGAAGATCACGTGCATCCAGGAGCCGTGCAGCAGCGCGTAGGTCGCCAGCGTCCAGGGCAGCAGCGCGTGCTCGGAGGTGATGTAGCGGGCGAACGCCTCGCGGGCGGCCTCCATGTCGGGGTCGCCGAGGCCGGCGGCCGCCTGGATCACGTCGGCGGCCTTCCCGGGATCGAACCACACCGTCCAGCGCGCGGGCACCAGGGCGAGGTCGAGCACGACCCGGATGTCGAGCGTGTCCGGCAGCACGAACTCGCGCAGGGCCTGGATCGCCATCAGCAATCCGATCGAGAGCGTCACCACTCCCGGCATGTTGAACACGGGCACGCGGCTCTGGCGCGGGAATTCGGGGGAGGCATCCATCCTGGCACCATGTCGGGGCTCAGGGGGATCGGGCAAGTCCCGGCGACGTATTGAAGCCTTTTCGGGTGATGTTCCGGTGCAGTGGCGCTGTCGAGAGCGGATATGGAATTGCGGGCGCCGCACTCATGAACGCGGCCCCAAAACCGATCTTGGAGCCCGTAAAAGCCTTTTCTCGATCGGCGCGGCCAGGGCAGCCATATGAAACGCCTTGTCATTCCGGGGCGCCGCAGGCGAGCCCGGAATGACAGGGTGGATGCCGAAATGTTCGTGTCAGTTCCCAGCCGTGGGACAGGGCGTATCTCTATCGACTGCTGATCGATGAGGAGACGAAGATGACGGATGTCTTCCTGCATGTCGGATACGACCCCGTCGCCACGAAGGCCCGCTTTCTGGAAGCGATCCGCCGTGCCGAGGCCGGCGCTTCCACCGGCGAGCATCACATCACGTTCGAGACGTGGGACGGGTTGGCCAAGGTTCTGAGCGGCAAGCGCCTGGAACTGCTGCGCCATGTCTACCAGCACCCTGCGGCGTCCGTCGCCGAATTCGGGCAGGCGCTGGGCCGGGATTACAAGCGGGTCCGTCAGGAGGTGGATATCCTGGCGGACGCCGGCTTGCTCGATCGAACCGATGGCGGCGGCGTGCGCACCGCCTATGACGAGATCCAGACCGTGATCAACCTCAAGCCGGCAGGCTGAATCTGAGCCCGTCTCAATCCCAAAAAAATCCCGCGCCGGGCGGCACGGCGCATGCGCCCGGAGCCCGAGATCGCCCCGGATCACCGGCTCGTCCCGCGCGGATGTGCCAAGTTGATCCAGGGACGGACACCAGGCGTATCGATCCGGGACTCCGATGAAACATCCCACGAGCCGCATGCTCCATGCCTATTGGGAGCGCCTGCGCGGTGAGCGCGCCGCGCCCGAGCGCGCCGAGATCGAGCCGGGCGAGATCCGGCATCTGCTGGCCGACAGCCTGATCCTGGAACTCGACATGGCGACGCGGGCGGCCACAATTCGGCTCGCCGGCACGCGGGTCTGCGCCCTCTACGGCCGCGAGTTGAAGGGCGAGACCTTCGCGGGCCTGTGGGGCGCGGAGGCGCCCGACCCCTGGCGCATCGTGGAGATCGTCGCCAGCGATACCCTGGGCGTGGTCGCGGGCCTGCGCGGCCTGAACACGGCCGGCGAGGCGGTGGATCTGGAACTCCTGCTCCTGCCGCTGCGCCATCGCGGCCGGATGCAGGTCCGGGCGCTCGGCACCCTCAGCGTCGAGAGCACGCCCCACTGGATCGGCCTGCGCCCGCTGGTCCAGGCCGAGACCACCTCCCTGCGCATCCTCCCCGGCCGCAGGATGGAGGCCGCGCCGCCGACGCGACCGGCCTTGCGCGGTCCTGCCGGCTTTCCCGGCCCGGTGCGCCGGGGGCATCTCCTCGTTCATGCCGGCGGACGGGCGTAAAACCGCGCGCCGAGAACTGCATTTGGAATATTAGACATCGATTTTTCGACCGAAGATCGCGTCCGATCGGGACGAACTGGCAACTGTACAGGCCAGACCGGCCCTGACGCCCGGTCAGGACAGAAAAATCTACGGCACGGCGGATATTGTCGAATCGGAAAAAAGGCTTTCGTAACAGTCCCGGTCTAGCTTGCGATGACGATTGTCGCGGCGTGGAGCCCATCTCGGTATGATCGCGGTCGACGCCACCGCCGGGACGGACGTGAGCCGCGCGGCCAGCCGAGGGCGCGACGCGGCCGACCAGCGACGCCACCAGCGCGTCCGGGTCGCCGTGCTGGGCCGCTACATGCTGGCCGACCGCCGGGAATATCCCTGCCAGACCGTGGACATGTCGCCGGGCGGCGTCCGGCTGACCTGCGCGGTGGTGGGCGAGGTCGGCGAGCGCGTGGTGCTCTACCTCGAGCATATCGGCCGGATCGAGGGCGTCATCGCCCGCCACAGCGAGGGCGGCTTCGCGGTCCAGCTCAACGCCACGCCACGCAAGCGGGACAAGATCGCATCTCAGCTGACCTGGCTCGCCAACCGGGAGATCCTGGGCCTGCCCGAGGGGCGCTCCCACGAGCGGCTCGTGCCGACCCACACGGCGGTGACCCTGCGCGTCGAGAGTGGCCGGGAGATCAAGGCCCGGCTGATCGACATCTCGATTTCGGGCGTGGCGATCTCCAGCACGGCCACGCTGCCCCTCGGGGCAGCCGTCACGGTGGGCAGCACGCCCGGGCGGCTGGTGCGCTACTTCGAGGGGGGCTTCGGCGTGCAGTTCCTGCTGCCGCTCTCCCCCGACCGCTTCCACGCCGGGATGACGCTTTAGAGCCGTCGCGACCGCGTTGGGATCGTCTCGTCAGATCTTCTCGTCAGATCTTCTTGGACAGCTGCGCCGCGGTCTCCTCGGCCGGGCGGGAGAGGTCGAGGGCGCCGAGGAAGCGGTTCTGCGCGTCCATCACGTAGACGATCGCCGTGTGCTCCATCGTGTAGTCCCCGTCCTTGCCGGGCACCTTGCGGGCATAGGCCCGGTACGCCTTCTCGGTGGCCACGATCTGCTCGGGGCTGCCGGTGAGGCCGGTGATGCGCGGATCGAAGCTCGACAGGTAGGTCTTCAGGCTCGCCGGGTCGTCGCGCTCGGGATCGACGGTGACGAAGGCGACGCGCATCCGCTCGGCTTTCGGCCCGAGGGCGGCGAGCACGTCCGAGACCTGCTGCAGCGTCGTCGGGCACACGTCCGGGCAATGGGTGAAGCCGAAGAACACGAGGTGCGGCGCGCCGGAGAAGTCGCGCTCGGTGACCGTGCGCCCGTTCTGGTCGATCAGCGTGAACGGGCCGCCGACCCCGGGTACGCCCACAGGCGCCCGGTCCGGCATGAAGGCGAACACCGCCGCCCCGGTCAGGCCGACGAGACCCAGGCAGAAGGCCAGAAGGGGGATCAGGGCGCGGCGCATCTTCATCGGACTCCGACCTCCGTGCTGCGGCTGGCACAGCACGGAACGGCGCGCGAAGGCAAGCCAGCGTTATGCCGCCGGCTCGGCTCGGATCCGATGTCAGGGCTTGGCGGCGGGCTCTCCGGCGGGCGGGGCGGCGGCCGCGCCCTTCGGCGGCTCCTTGCCGAGGTAGATGTATTCCGGCGCGGCCTTCAGCTGATCCTTGGTCGTGTCGATGCGGGCCTGGAGCGTCTTGTCGTCGGTCCGGTCGAGCTTCATCACCGACGGGTCGACGGCCACGTACTTGGAGCCGATCCCCAGGAAGCCGCCGACGCCGATGACCCAGGACTTCACGCTGCCCTTCTGGTCGAGGACGAAGTCGGCGATCTGCCCGATCGTGTCGTTGGCCGCGTTGGTGACGTTGGCCCCGATCAGCTTGCTGGCGACCATGTCGTCCGGGGACTGGGCCACGAAGGTCGGACGCAGGTTGTCGGCCATGGTGGCCGGCTGACCGGGCACCGGCGCGGCCGGAGCGGCGGCATTCGGGGTCGGGCTGGCATTCTGCGCCGCAGCGGTTGCGAGACCGGCCAGCAGAAGGGCCGAGGCAAGGAGCGGAGTGCGCATCGGGTCAGGACTTTCGGACAGGGTTCGCAAACGAAGGTGGCGCCGCCTTAAGCCTTTGGCGCAGCGTAAGTTCCGCCGATTTTCGTCGGGCGCCCCGGATTGCGCGCCCCTTTGCCGGCTGTGGGTCCGACGCCCGGCGCTTTGACGGCACGGCGCCGGCCCATCACAAGCCTGGCCCCATGCTGCGCCTCGTCCTCTACCAACCCGACATCCCCCAGAACACCGGCACGATGCTGCGGATGGCCGCCTGCCTCGGGCTCGCGGTCGAGATCGTGGAGCCTGCGGGCTTCGACGTCTCGGACCGGCACCTGCGCCGCTCGGGCCTCGATTACCTCGACCACGTGGCGATCACCCGGCACCGCTCGTTCTCGGCCTTCGAGGCGTGGCGGGCCGAGGCCGGCCTGCGGCTCGTCCTCGCCACGACGGCGGGCGCCCGGCCCCATACGGATTTCGCGTTCGGCCCGGACGATTGCATCATGGTCGGGCGCGAATCGGCCGGCGTACCCGATTCCGTCCATGCGGCCGCCGACGCCCGGGTCGTGGTGCCGATCCGGCCGGGCCTGCGCTCGCTCAACGTCGCGGTCGCGGCCGCGATGATCGCCGGCGAGGCCCTGCGCCGGACCGGCGGGTTCGAACCGGATCGCGGCACGCCGGCTTGATAGGGCGGGGCATCATGGGGGCGGGTCCTCGGCAGCACCCGCGCCGCCAGCCCGGGAGACGCGCCGCGTGACCGAACCCAGACCCTACCGCCCGTCCCGGCGCCACGCCGATCTCGGATCCGCCTTCTACGATCCCGTGGCGGCCGCGCGCTTCCCGGCCGCGATCCTGCGCTACCGCAACCAGGCCTGGGCGGCGCGCGTCGGCCTCTCCGGCTTGTCCGATGATGACTGGATCGCCCATTTCGGCCGGTTCGCGCCGCTGCCCGGAAGCTTCGAGACGCCCCTGGCGCTGCGCTACCACGGCCACCAGTTCCGCTCGTACAACCCGGAGCTCGGCGACGGCCGCGGCTTCCTGTTCGCGCAACTGCACGACCTGAAGGACGGGCGGCTGCTCGATCTCGGCACCAAGGGCAGCGGCACGACGCCGTGGTCCCGCGGGGCCGACGGGCGGCTCACCCTCAAGGGCGGCGTGCGCGAGGTGCTGGCCACGGCCCTGCTGGAGGCGCAGGGCGTCTACACGTCGAAGAGCTTCAGCCTGATCGAGACCGGCGAGGATCTGGTGCGCGGCGACGAGCCCTCCCCGGCCCGCTCCGGCGTGCTGGTGCGGCTCTCGCACGGGCATATCCGCATCGGCAGCTTCCAGCGCTTCCTGGCGCTGGGCGAGCCGGACAACATCGCCCGGCTGCTCGACCACACCATCGAGACCCACCGGCCGGAACTCTGGCGCGAGAGCCTGGAGGACCGGGGCGTCGCCTTCCTGGAGGACGTGGTCGGCCGGGTCGCCCGTCTCGGCGCGCAATGGGCGGCGGCGGGCTTCGTCCACGGGGTGCTCAACTCCGACAACATCAACGTCACCGGCGAGAGCTTCGAT
This sequence comes from Methylobacterium sp. WL7, assembly GCF_008040085.1. NCBI lineage: Bacteria > Pseudomonadati > Pseudomonadota > Alphaproteobacteria > Hyphomicrobiales > Methylobacteriaceae > Methylobacterium > Methylobacterium sp. WL7. The sequence goes on from NZ_VRVG01000023.1 coordinate 23,544, forward strand.
TACGGCCCCTGGCGCTTCCTGCCGCATTACGACCCGGACTTCACCGCCGCCTATTTCGACGAGACCGGCCTCTACAGCTTCGGTCGCCAGCCCGAGGCGTTGTTCTGGAACCTCGCCCGGCTGGCCGATTGCCTCCTGACGCTCGCCCCGCAAGCCCGCCTGGAAGCGGCCCTGTCCGGCTTCGGCCCCGCCCTGCAGGACGGGTTTGCGCAGGCGCTGTTCGGCCGGCTCGGGTTGGCTGAGGCGCCGCGGCCCGAGACCGACCGGCTGGTCTCGGCGGTCTGGCGGTTCCTGGCCGAGACCCGCGCGCCGTTCGAGCGCTTCTTCTTCGACTGGTACGGCGGCCCTGCGAGCGCCGGCCGGGCTGAGGCCGGCCCGAGCGCCGGGCATTACCGGTCGGAGGCCTTCGCGCCGGTGCGGGCGGCGCTCGACGCGCTCACCCCGGCCCCGGGCGCGCGGCTCGACCATCCCTATTTCGCGGGGGAGCCCTGTACGATGCTGATCGAGGAGGTCGAGGCGCTCTGGGCCCCGATCGCCGCGGCCGACGACTGGTCGCCGTTCGCGGCCAAGCTCGCCGCGGTGGCGCAGATGGCCGAGGCCTGCGGCACCGCGCCCTCGGCCGCCTGAGCCTCCTCTTCGGCCAGCCGCCGTTGCTCCTCGGCGTAGCCGCCCGCGATCGCCATGTCGACGAGGCGCCGGGTCAGCCGGAAGGCCAGCCAGAACAGGACGAGGCAGACGGCAGTCGCGGCGGCAGCCTTGAGCGGGTCCACGGGACTCCTCGAACAATCTCCCCTATGTCGGGGCGGGCCCCTCTTAGAGCCGCCGCCGATCGCGTTGCAATCGGACTTGGCTCCGAGGCCGTCTCCCGGGACGGGTTTCACCCCGCGCCGAACCGGGCCCGCTCCGGCGGCAGGCGCTCACGATCAGGCAGGTGCCGTTGCGCGAGACCTTCCATATCGAAGTCCTCGGTCCGGAGTCGGGCGAGGTCCAGACGCGGATCTCGGTGCGCGTCGGCAGCCTGGAGACCGCCCAGGAGCGGGCGCTGCGCCTGTTCGCCCGCGCCCGGGTGCCGCAGCGATCCGGCGAGCCGGCGGAGGCCGTGCGGGTGATCGACGGCGCCGGCCGCGAGGTCTTCTTCCGCAGCCGCTTCGACGCGGCGGATTGAGGGGCCGATGCGCGCTGCCCTGATCCTGCCCGGGCTTGTGCTGCTGAGCTGCGGCCTGTTCCTGCGCAGCTACACCCTGGCGCCCGCCCCCGACCGGCGCGGCGGCACGACGGTGCAGTTGACCTGGCCCACCCGTCCGGTGTTCGGAAGCCCGCGGGCCGACTGCCTCGGGACGCCCGCGGAGGAGCCGGTCGTCCCCTGCCTCATCGCCTCGGTCGGCCGGGCGCGGAACGAAGGCATCCCGGTGATCCAGCTGCCGTTCTGCGCGACCTGCTACGGTCTGTCCGAGCGGATCGCACGCATCGGCCACGACGACGCGGCGGTGCAGGCCCGGCTCACGCAGATCGCCCGCTTCGGCTGGTGAGGCGCGCCCGCGCCACGCGCTCGCGGGCGCGCTCCAGAGTGCGGGCCAGGGGGAACAGCGGGTCGCGGCCGGCCTCAACCAGCAGGTGGGCGATCGGGCGCCGTTCCGTCCAGAAGGTCGAGCCGAGGGCGAAATCCGGCGGGGCGCAGGAGTCGATCCGATCGATCCGGTCGATGCCCTCGCGGGCCAGCACCGTCTCGGTCAGGCGGTGGACGAGTTGCACCCCGGGGGCGGCCTCCGAATCCGCCTCGTCGTGGGCGATCTTGAGCACCCAGGCCTCGGTGCCGGTGATCGGCAGGATCGCGGAGGCCAGGACCCGGCCGTCCCGGCGCAACCGCGCCACGCGTAACCGCCCCTCGGATCCGAGATCGGCCAGCACGGCGCGCAGGAACGCGACCTCGTCGGGCCGCTCCCCCAGGCCGGTGCCGGCCCGGCCCTTCCAGCCCGCGGCCTCCAGGGCGACGTGGTCGTCCAGGGCGCGGTCGAGCGCCGCGGGGGCGTCCAGGATCTCGAGCGCGACCGGTCCCACGGCCTCCAGGCGCTGGCGGGCGAGGCGCAGCTTGCGCCGCCGCTTGCCGGACAGGTGGTCGAGATACGTCGCCCGTGCCTGCATCGACCGGCCGGTCACGTCGAGCAACCCGCGTTCGTGCGGCCAGTAGGCGGCCCGCCGCACCCCGCACGCGGACAGCAGGTCCGCCAGGGGACCGGTTGCGGGCGCGTTCGGCAGCAGCAGCCGCGGCGGCAGGCCGAGCGCCCGCGGCGCGGCGAGCAGTCCGGCGAGCGCGGCCTCCGGGTCGGCGGCGTCGAGCAGCGGCGCGCCGAACGGGCCGTAGCCGTGGGTCCAGCCCATCAGCACGGGCAGCGGCACGCCCCAGCGGCGCCACAGCCGGCGGAACGGCCAGGCCGCCAGGATCCGCACGCCCGGCGCTTCGGGGGGGCGGTCGGCCACGATCAGGAGCCGCACGCCGTCGCCGAAGGGGTCTCGGGCCGCCAGCGCGTAGCCGGCCTCGTAGAACGGGTTGCGGACCACGGCGCCCGCACCGAGCGCCCGCCAGGCCGGGATCCAGGCGGCGGCCGGATCGAGGGGACGGACCGCTGCCACAAGGCCGCCGGCAAGGGTCGCGGTGTCCGGCATGGCGCGCCCGTCAGGCCGCGAGCCGGTGGCGGATCGCCCCGGCGAACCCGAGCACGTCGTAGCGCCACGCGGTCGCCCCGGCCACGGTGAGGAGCAGGACCAGCCGCAGGGCCTGGCCGGGCGGCATCAGGCCGCCCGGGATCAGGCCGATCCCGGCCATCACCGCGCCGCAGACCAGGGCCGCGCCGGCGATCCCCGTCATGTCGGCGAGCGGCAGCGGCATCGTGGTGCCGGCCCGGTAGGCGCCGAGCACCAGCACGAGGCAGGCCGCCGCCTGCCCGCCCGCGAAGGCCAAGGCCGCCCCGGCGGCGCCGAGCGTCGGGATCAGCAGCAGCGAGAGTGCCGCCACCGCCGCCAGGGTTGCGAAGGCCGCCCCCGCCTCCAGCCGGCTGGTGCGGGTGAAGTAGATCACCTGCCCGAAATAATAGGCGCGGAACATCATCAGGATGCTGGCCAGGATCAGCACCGGGGCGAGCGCGCGCGCCTCCGCCCGGTAGGCCGGCCCGAGCAGCACCGCGACCACGAGGTCGTCGAAGCAGAGGAAGAACACCGCCCCGAAGGCGGCGATCAGGGTCATCGCCCGGGCGGCGTCGCTCAGCACCCCGGAGGCCGCCGCGATGCCGCCGACCCGCGCCTCGCGCTTGGCGATGGAGATCAGCGACAGGGCGATCGCCTCGCCGAACACGATGAAGCTCTGCTTCAGGAAGTCGGCCAGAGCCCCGTAGGCGCCCAGCCCCGCGGGCCCCACGGTCTTGGCGATGATCAGCCGGTCGAGGCTCTGGGCCAGGGCCGCCGTGCCGAAGGACAGCACCAGCGGCCAGCCATAGGCGAACAGCCGCAGCGCCTCGGCGCGGCTGCCGCGGCCGGGCATCATCGGGGCGATGGTGATCGCGGCCGGCAGCGCCGCCAGGGCGTTCGCGGCGGCCACCGCAAAAGCGAGGTGCAGCGGATCGCTCGACAGGTGCAGCGCCAGGCTGCCGAGCCCGAGCATCAGCACGGCGCGGCTCATCACCGAGGCCGCCACCGCACCGGCCTTCAGGCGCGTGCGGGCGATCTCGGTGGACCCCTCGAACAGGGTGGTGCCGAAGGCGAGCGCCAGGATCGCGGCCGCCATATCGGCCGGGACCAGCCCGAGCCCGGCCGCGAGCGCGCTGCCGAGGCCGGCGAGCAGCAGCGTGCCGGCGAGGATCCGCACCACGGTGCCAACCTGCGCCGGCTCGCGCGCCTCGTCGTAGAGGGCGAAGAACGCGAATTTCGGCCACTGGCAGGTCGCCCCGTAGAGCACCAGCGCCCAGGACAGGACGTACAGGTAGATGCCGTAGCTCTCCACCGGGGCGAGCCGGGTGAACACCGCCACGGAGGCCATGTTCAGGGCGGCGGCGAAGCCGCGCGAGCCGACATAGATCAGGCTGTGCCGGGCAATCATGTCCTACGCATCATGCGCCATAACGGTTGCCGCTTCGGCGATGCCCCTTATGCGGGCGCAAGCGTTAGGGCATCGTTCCGGATACCGGATCCACAGCGATGCTCGACGTCACCGTTCTCGCATCGTCCTGTCCGAAAGCCGGAAACTACCTTTCGGGACGATGCTTTAAGGGCCTGAGTCGACGGGACGGTCGCACGCCGAAACAGGATGATGGTAAATCGCTAACCGCTTGGCCTTACGGTCATGGACGAAGCTTGGGTTTTCCCGAGGGATTTCCGGCGATGTCCGAGCCAAGGCGACAACCGTAGGGGGCTGGCGAGCTTCACCCATGACGGCGTTTCTGAAGCAGGAGAACGGTTACATATTCCGCATCGTGCATCGGGAGAATCTGCCGCTTGTGCTGGCGCGTGGGCTCTACGCGAGGAACGCCGACGGCTCTGACCCTGGCTACGTCAACATCGGCAATCTCGATCTTATCGGCCGCCGTGGCAGCCGGTCTGTTCCAGTTCGGCCGGGGGGCGTCCTGAACGACTACGTGCCTTTCTATTTCACGCCCCTCTCCCCGATGGCGTTCAACATCAAATCGGGCTGGAACGGCATAACTCGACGGGCGAACGACGACATACTTATATTTGTATCAAGTATATACCATGCCATTGATCAAAGTTTGGAATTAATATTTACAGATAGACACGCTTATCTGATGACGGCCAACTTCTATCGTGATGTGGAGCGCCTCGACCAGATAGATTGGGTAGCGCTAAGGTCCAAGGACTTCAAAAAGGATCCTACGAACCCTGAGCGTGTGGAGCGATATCAAGCCGAGGCATTAGTCCACAGGCATGTGCCTCTGGACGGCTTGAAGGGGGTTGCGGTTCACAGCGAGAGCGTCCGCGCAGACGTTCAAAAATTTGTGGACAAAGCAGGAACACCGTTGCTAGTGCGCACTAAGCAGAGTTGGTATTTCTGATGATCACCTTCACACAGGGCGACCTTCTTGACGCGCCTGCGGAGGCGCTGGTCAACACCGTGAACACGGTAGGCGTGATGGGCAAAGGCATCGCGCTGATGTTCAAGGAGAATTTTCCGGACAACTTCCGGGCGTACGCAGCTGCCTGCAAAGCGGGTGAGGTAAAGACGGGTCGCATGTTCGTAACCGAGCGCGGCCATCTCACGGGGCCTCGCTGGATCATCAACTTTCCGACCAAGGCCAACTGGCGCTTCCCGTCCAAGATGATTTGGATCGAGGAGGGCTTGGCCGATCTCCGCCGCGTGATCGAGCAGAACGGTATACGTTCGATCGCGGTACCACCCCTCGGCAGCGGCAATGGCGGCCTCAACTGGGCCGATGTTCGCCCACGTATCGAGGCCGCTCTCGGGGACATCCCCGGGGTCGAGGTGATCGTGTACGAGCCGACAGCCACGTACCAGAATGTCCTGAAACGAGAGGGTCGAAAGTCACTCACACCAGCGAGCGCGCTCGTTGCGGAGCTCGTACGTCGGTACGCCGTGCTTGGCTTCGAGTGCTCATTGCTTGAAGTGCAGAAGCTAGCTTATCTTCTAGAGTGTGCAGTCGAGGCCACAGCTCCTCAAAATCCTCTGACGCTCGCATACAAGGCCAATCGGTACGGCCCCTATGCTGATCGGCTCAGGCATCTGCTTAACGGCATGGATGGAACTTATCTGCACTGCGATAAGCGACTCGCCGATGCTCTTCCGCTGGACCTTATCAGGTTCGAGGACAATCAGCGGGACCGGATCGCCGCCTACCTGAAGGCGGACGGCAAGGATTACCTCGTTGCCCTGGAGCGGACGACCGATCTGATCGACGGCTTCGAATCTCCGTTCGGGATGGAGCTTCTTGCCACCATCCACTGGCTCCTGCATCGAGCGGGCGTCGAGCCCACCGTCGAAGCTATGATGCGGGGCATCAAGCAATGGCCTGGTGGTCCCGGCTCAGCCGCGCGCAAGGCTCGGATCTTCGATGCGCGTGTCGTTGGGCTCGCGTTAGAGCGCCTCATCGGTCGCGCGGCGGCCCCAACCCACTGAAAGCCGTCTTCGACCAGGTCAGACGGTTCTGTTCGGCATTTTAAGACGCCGTCGCCACGATCCCGCCCGCCGAGCGCCCTGCGCCCGGCCCGCTCAGCGCCGGATCAGCGACCGCCCGGTCATCTCGGCGGGCTGCTCGAGGCCCATCAGGTCGAGGAGGGTCGGCGCGACGTCGGCCAGGCGGCCGTCGGCGAGCGTCACGCCATCGACGCCGACCAGCATCGCCGGCACCGGGTTGAGGGTGTGGGCGGTGTGCGGCTCGCCGGTCTCCGGATCGCGCATCATCTCGCAATTGCCGTGGTCGGCGGTGACGAGCAGCGCCCCCCCGCCGGCCCGGATCGCGTCGACCACCCGGCCGAGGCAGGCATCCACCGTCTCCACCGCCTTCACGGCGGCGGCGAGGCTGCCGGTATGGCCGACCATGTCGGGATTGGCGAAGTTCAGCAGGATCATGTCGTAGCGGCCGGAGCCGATCGCCTCCACGGCGCGGTCGGTCAACTCCGCGGCCGACATCTCCGGCTGCAGGTCGTAGGTCGCCACCTTCGGGGACGGCACCAGGATCGCGTCCTGGCCCTCGAACGGTGCCTCGCGGCCGCCGTTCATGAAGTAGGTGACGTGCGGATACTTTTCGGTCTCGGCCATGCGCAGCTGTGTGCGCCCGGCCCGGGCCACCGTCTCGCCGAGGCCGTTCGGCAGGTCGAGGGGGCCGAACAGCGTGTCGGCGAAGGCATCGATCTCGATGCTGTACTGAACGATGCCGAGGGCTGCGGCGAACCGGACCGTCCGGGCCCGGGGGAAGCCCGCGAAGTCCGGATCGAGCAGGGCCTCGAGGATCTGCCGGGTCCGGTCGGCGCGGAAATTGAAGCTCAGCACGCCGTCGCCGTCCTGCATGCCGGCATAGTCGCCGATGATGGCCGGCCGCAGGAACTCGTCCGACAGGTCGAGCACATAGGAGGCGGCGATCGCCTCCAGGGCACTCGCGAACCGGGCGCCGCGCGCCGCACTCATCGCGTCGTAGGCGATCGAGACCCGCTCCCAGCGCCGGTCGCGATCCATCGCGTAGTAGCGGCCGCACAAGGTGGCGATGCGGGCGCCCTCGGGGAGCGCGGCCTCGACGGCCTCCAGGCAGCCGGCCGCGGAGCGCGGCGGCATGTCCCGCCCGTCCGTGAAGGCGTGGAGGCGGACCGGCACGCCGGCCTCGACCAGCACCCGCGCCAGCGCCACCGCGTGGTCCTGGTGCGCGTGGACGCCCCCGGGCGACAGCAGGCCGACGAGGTGGCAGGTCCCGCCGCTCGCCCGCAGCGCGTCGATGAACCGGGTCAGGGCCGGGTTGGTGGCGAGCGAGCCGTCCGCGACGGCGGTATCGATGCGCGGCAGGTCCTGCATGACCACCCGGCCCGCGCCGATGTTCAGGTGCCCGACCTCGGAATTGCCCATCTGCCCCTCGGGCAGGCCGACATCGGCCCCGAAGGTCTGCAGCCGCGCCCGGGGCCCCTCTCGCATCAGGCCGTCGAAGACGGGCGTGCGGGCCTGGTGGACGGCATTGTCGGCGACCGCGTCCCGGAGTCCCCAGCCGTCGAGGATCACGAGCATCACGGGGCGCGGGGTCCTGTCGGGCACGGTCACAACACTCCAAGGCCTGCACGGCACGGCGCGGGTACTCCGGACCCCTGAGGTCCGGAAAGATGCGCGTGTCGATAATCGGCTTGGCCGCGCGAGACTACAGCCCAGGGTAGGAATTGGCGACGGAAGGGGAACGGCGTCCGGCTTCTGACACCGGATTCGCATGGCCCGTTCGCGGAATCCCGGTCAGTTGACGCTCGCCGGGTCCGATCCGGGTGCGACGCCGAGCAGGGGCGGCTTCCGGCGCAAGGCGGTCCGCAGCAGGGTCCGGCGATAGCCCCGATGCGACAGGAAGCCGGCGGCCCAGGCCAGGTGCATCGCGATCGCCGCCGGGCCGCTCATGACCAGGCCCGGCTCCCGCGCCTTCAGTGCCAGCGCGAGACCGCTGAGGCCGCAGCCCCCCGCATAGACCGCCAGCAGGATCAGCAGCATCGGGGCGACCGTGACGAGGGCCAGGGCGGCGACGCCGTAGAGCAGGACCAGGGGGGGCAGCATCTGGCGCAGCCGCGGCAGGCTGGCGTGCTTCTCCAGGGTCCGGGCGCAGCCGCGGCCGTACAGGAAATATTGGCGGGTCAGGCTGAACAGGGTCGCGCGGGGGTAGTAGGTCACGACGAGGTCGGCCGCGAGATAGATCTTGCCGCCGGCCGCGCAGAGCCGACGGTCGAGCTCGGCGTCCTCGTTGTGCGAAAAACTCTCGTCGTAACCGCCGACCCGCAGGAACTCGCGCCGGTCGAAGATGGCGTGGTGGCCGTGGGCGACGTAGCCCGAGATCCCGCCCAGGCGGTGCGCCGAGCCGCCGTTGCCGAGGCGGCTGTTCTGGGCGGCCGCGATGGCACGCTGCAGCGGCGTCACCCCGATGGTCCGAAGGGGCACGACCACCGAGACGGCGTCCCACTGGCGAATCGTCCGCACCAGGTCCTGCACCCAGTTCTCGGGGTAGGCCGCGTGGCAATCGGCGCGCACGAGATAGGTCGAGCCCGGATGCGCGAGGCGGGCCGCGAGGTTGAGCGCCGAGGCCTGGATGCGGCGGGCGTTGTGGATCAGCTGGATCCGTGGATCCTTATCGCTGAGCGCCTGGACGATGGCGCAGGTCGCGTCGCTGCTGCCGCCATCCATCACCAGTAATTCACACGCGAGCGACCCTGAGGCCGGCATCACCGAGCGGATCGCCTCGGCGATGTGCTGGGCCTCGTTCAGGGCCGGCATGGCGATCGTCACCAACGGGATGCTCGCGCCGTCCGAGCCATCGACCGAAGCGTCCTTCATGGCGGTTCTCCTGAGACCCGAGCCCGATCTTGCGCCGGACCCGCGGTGGCCCCGTTCCGGAGGAAGCCCAGCGCCTCGGTGAGGACGGCTCGTTCGCCCGGCACGCGTGTCCGGGCCGGCCGAGCCGGCATCGACAGAGACGACGTCCCGCGCCCGGGGTCTCTTCTGTCCTCATAAGCAATCAATACGGTGGTCAACGACAACCACCTCTTCAGTCGGGAGGCTCGGTACGACGAAAGATGTAATTCGTGCCGGATGACCGCGGTGATAGCCCGGCTCAGTGGGATCGCCGATCCGGCAGCTGATGCCGCGAACGGATCCAGCAAGCACCGATCGTCGTGCGGGATCGCTTCGAATGATGGACTCTTTGGACGCGCTTGCGCTCGATGCGCCGAAACATGGCCTGGCCGGGCCCAGATCGGAACCGGCCGCGATGCCGGTCACCGAAATCGGGCCCGACAATCAACTCGTCGCCTTCGATGCCGCCGGGGTCTGGCAGTATCGCGGGTTGCTGTGGGTCCTGATCCTGCGCGACCTGAAGGTGCTCTATCGCCAGACCGCCCTGGGCGCCTGCTGGGCCATCGCGCAGCCGCTTTTCACGGTGGCGATCTTCACGGTCATCTTCGGCCATTTCGCCAAGATCCCCACCGACGGGGCGCCCTATGCACTGTTCGCCGGCAGCGCCATCATCCTGTGGACCTACTTCGCCGAGTCGGTGCGCCGGAGCGCCACCGGCCTCGTCACCGAGGCGGAACTCATCCGCAAGATCTACTTCCCGCGCCTGGTGATCCCGCTCGCCACCGTGGTGTCGCCGATGGTGGACTTCGCCATCGCCCTCGCGGTGATGCTGGTGCTGATGCTCTGCTACGGGGTGATGCCGAGCTGGCACATCGTCCTCGCGGTGCCGACGCTCGCGGTCACCGCGATGCTGGCGCTCGGGGTGAGCCTGTGGCTCGGGCCGGTCAACGTCCGCTTCCGGGACGTGAAGCACACGCTGCCGTTCCTCATCCAGATCTGGATGTACGCCTCGCCGATCGTCTACGCGGCGAGCATCGTCCCCGACTCGGTGCGCTGGCTCTACGCGCTCAACCCGATGGTCGGGCTGATCGAGGCGTTCCGGTTCGCGATCCTCGGCGGAACCACGCCCGACCTGTTCGCCCTCGCGGTCTCGGTCACGGTGTCGTCGCTGCTGCTGTTCACCGGACTGATCTTCTTCCAGCGCATGGAGCGCTCTTTCGCGGATATAATCTGATGTCGATGGCGATCAGCGTACAGGATATCGGCAAGCAATACTGGCGTGCCCCGCGGGCCACGCACGACAATTCCCTGCGCGAGGCGCTCATCGACGGCGCGCGGGGCCTGATGACGCGCCGGTCCGAGGCGCGCCCGACCAAGGAGGGGTTCTGGGCGCTCAAGGATGTCAGCTTCGGCATCAAGCACGGCGAGAACGTCGGCATCATCGGGATGAACGGGGCCGGCAAGAGCACCCTGCTCAAGCTGATCTCGCGGATCGCCGCCCCGACCACCGGCAGCATCCGGCTGGTCGGCCGGGTCGGCGCCCTGCTCGAAGTCGGCACCGGCTTCCACCGGGAGCTCACCGGCCGCGAGAACATCTTCCTCTACGGCTCGATCCTGGGCATGCACCGCCACGAGATCGCTGAAAAGTTCGACGCGATCGTCGAGTTCTCGGAGATCGGCGACTTCATCGACATGCCGGTGAAGCGCTATTCCAGCGGCATGTATGTCCGGCTGGCCTTCTCGGTCGCCGCCCATCTCGAGCCCGACATCCTGCTCCTCGACGAGGTCCTGGCGGTCGGCGACTACACCTTCCAGAAGAAGTGCATCGACTTCGCCCGCCGCCTCCAGAGCAAGGGCTCGACGATCCTGCTCGTCTCGCACAACATGTTCAGCGTGAAGACCATGTGCGAGCGGGTGATCTACATCAAGAACGGCCGCGTCGCCTTCGACGGCCCCACCGACGAGGGGCTGCACCACTACGAGCGGGACAGCTACCTGGCCGACGCGCCCTGGTTCCGGCCGGAGGGCGGCCACCACCCGGTGGAGATCCAGGACGTCACGGTCGCCGACGAATCCGGCGCTCCGAAGACGCTGTTCCGGCACGGCGAGCGGATGCGGATCACGGCGCGCTACACCGCCTCGGAGCCGATCACCGACCCACATGTCCTATTCTCGATCACGCGATCGGACGAGCTGCTCTGCTGCAACTTCAGCACGATGACGGACCGCGCCAAGCTGCAGACCCTGTCGGGCGACGGCACGATCGAGCTGCTGACGCCGCCGCTGACCCTTACCGCGGACACCTACAAGGTCTCGGTGGTGGTCCGGCAGCGGGGCTTCGAGCGCCTGCTCGCCGCGCGGATCGGCGCCCGCTTCCACGTGGAGCACCCGGTCTTCGCCCCCGACGTGTTCGGTGTCTTCCACACTCCCGGCACCTGGACGGCGGATTCCGCACCGCATCGCTGAAGCCCGGAGGGCACGATGGCCATTGTTGCGTCAGAGTTCCGCCATGACGGACGCCGAGACATCGACGACGAGACCGCCCGGCGCGCCGGGCGGATCCGGGCGAATTTCTCGGCCTTCGATGCCCGGGTGCGGGAGGCCGAGCGCCGGGGGGCTGCGGGCGACCTCGAAGGCGCCGCCGTCGAAGCCGCCATCGCGGCGACGATGGCGGCCCATCGCCATTGCGGGGTCTTCGCGAGCCCGCGCCTGGAGCGCCTGACCGCCGAGATCGGCCGGCGGCTCGAGCCGGAGGCCGGCCATCGCACGGCCCCGGAGCCGGCCCCGTTCCGGCGCGTCCTCCACGTCTGCACGCAGCTCGCCCCGGTGGGCGGCCTCACCAAGATGCTGGCGTTGTGGATCGGCGCCGACGCCCACCGGACCAACGGGCTCGCCCTGACCCAACATCGCGGCCCGGTCGATGGGCGGATCGCCGAGGCGGTCCGCGCCAGCGGCGGCGCGATCCACCACCTGAACCACCGCCAGGGCGGCAAGCTCGCCTGGGCGCGGGAGCTGCGCCGGGTCGCGCGGGATTACGACGTCGTCGTCCTCCACATCCATTGCGAGGACGTGGTCCCGCTGATCGCCTTCGCGGATCCGGGCAAGCACCCGCCGGTCCTCCTCCTCAACCACGCGGATCACCTGTTCTGGATCGGGACCCGGATCAGCCACGCGGTGATCAACCTGCGCGAGGCCGCCCGCCGGCTCGCGATCACGCGGCGCGGCGTCGATCCGGCCCGGAGCTTCCTGCTCCCGACCCTGATCACGCTGCCCGAGCGCCAGCGCAGCCGTGCGGCCGCCAAGCGTGCCCTCGGGATCCCGGACGACGAGGTCCTGCTGGTCTCCGTGGCGCGCGGCGCCAAGTACCGCAACGTCGGCGACGTCACCTACGCCGACCGCCACGTCGATCTCCTGGCCGCGCATCCGAAGGCCCGCCTGATCGTGGTCGGCGCGGGCGAGCGCGCGGACTGGGCCCGGGCGCAGGCCGCCACGGGCGGGCGGATCGTGGCCCATGCCGAGCAGTCGGATCCGCGGGTCTTCTTCGAGGCGGCGGACATCTACGTCGATTCCTACCCGTTCGTCTCGTCGACCTCGATGCTCGAAGCCGCCGCCTACGGGCTGCCGCTGGTGACGCGGTTCGAGGCGCCCGCGGCGGCCGAGATCGTCGCGATCAACCATCCCGGGCTCGACGCCACGGCCCGGGTCGCCCGCGACCAAGCGGAATACGAGGCCCACCTCACCGCGCTGATCACCGACGCGGAGGACCGCCGGACCACGGGGGCCGCGATCAGCGCCGCCATCGCGCGCCTTTACGCGCCGGCGAGCTGGGCCGCCGGGCTCGACGCGGTCTACGCGCAGGCCCGGGCGCTGCCCCGGCTCGCGCCGGATGCCGGGCCGGTGACGGCCGAGGCGCCCCATCTGGGCGAGCCGGACCTGCGCCACCAGGACATGTTCGGCTCGGATTTCCCGATCTCCGGGATGACCAAGAACTACATCGGCATGCTGCCGCTCCGGCAGCGCGTCGCCTCCTGGGCGGCCCTGCGCCGCGCCGGCGACTTGTCCGGCCCCTGGGAGCGGGTGCGCCTGCTGCTGCCGGAATGGCTGGTGCGCAACGTGAAGGACCGGCCGGGGCTTCTGCGGGCCGGTTGAGACGGCGTATCCGTCGCATCAGCCAAAGACAGGCCCGGGAAACCTTCTGGTTTCCCGGGCCTGTCCTCTTGTCCGTTCCAACGCCCTCGTCAGGTCAGGAAGCCGCAGCGGCGCTCGGAATCACGGGTTGGATGCCTGGACGTCCCTGCGACGGGCAAGCCGGATCCGTCAGCGCATCCCCGGCCCGGCAGCCGCGAGCGGGCGGCTTGCCTGGGCGACGGCCACCAGGGCCGCGCGCAGATGGGTCGGCCGGATCGCGTCCTTGACCGCCCGGTGCGGCATCAACCGGAAGGCGGAGAGCAGCGCGCCGGCGGCGGCGCGCCGGTCGCCCCGGGCCGCATGGGCCTGGGCGCCGTCCAGGAAGGCGTCGTAATACCCCTGCACGGTCGCGAAATAGAGGCGCAGGGCCTGGAGGCGCGAAACGCCGAGGGCCGGCGCGTGCCGCCGGAAGACCAGCCGCGTGAAGCGGATCCGGCGGGCGATCAGGCTGTCGAAGGTCCCGGCCGGCCGCTGCCGGAAATGGACGCCGGGCACGGCCACGAAGGCGGCCCCGTGCCGGCGCACCGCCCGGATCTGCCAATCCCAATCCTGGTCGCCGAGCAGAGCCTCGTCGAACAGGCCGACGCTGTCGACGAGGCTCCGGCGCACCACGGTCGCGCCGACCTGCGGGAAGTAGCCGCTCAACATCCGGCGCAGCAGCGCGGCCCCGTCGGCCGGGAGCTCCGCCGGCCAGGGACCGTAGACCGGCTCCAGTTCCGGGGAGGTGGTGATCACCTGCCCGAAGACGATGCCGAGACCGGGCTCCGCTTCGAGCCGTCGGAGATGGGGACGGATGTGGCCCGGCAGCCAGACATCGTCGTCGTCGAGGAACGCCACGTAGGGTGCGCTCGCCCGCAGCAGGGCCGCGTTGCGGGCGGCCCCCGCGCCGGCGCGCGCGACCGGCACGTGGAGGGCGCCGAACGCGGCGGCGACCTCGGCGGCCGGACCCGGCTGACCGTTGTCGCCCACGATGATCTCGAAGGCGAGATCGGGCGCCTCCAGGGCGCGGATGCTCGCCAGGGCCTCGCGCAGCAGGGCGGGCCGGTTGCAGGTGGGGACCACCACGGAAACCGTGGCGCGGGGCGCGGGCTGCATCATGTCCATTCTTCCCAGGCGTCGTAGACGCCGTTCAGGAGGGCCCCGAAGACCAGGTCGTTGTCGAAATGCGTGACGAAGCTGCGCCCGATGGTGCCGAGCGGCCGCGTCTCCACGGCCTGCGCGTAGACGATCCGGTAGCCGGCCTGCTGGGCGGCGCGGGCGGCCGCCGGTGTCCAGTTCGCCGACTGCCCCAGCGGGATCGCGAAGCTGTCGGGCCGGATGCCGAGCCGGGCCGCGATCGCCCGGCGCGAGCCGTCGAGCTCCTCGGCCGCCCGCTCGGCGCCGAGGCCCCCGAAATTCGGATGGGTGACGGAATGGCTGCCGATCTCGACGCCGGCCGAGGCCAGGGCCTCGACCTCGCGCCAGCCCAGGATTCCGCGCGGGCCGGTCCCCGGCCGGTCGAGCCAGCCGGAGACGACGAACAGCGTCCACGGAATCCCGTGATCCCGCAGGATCGGCTCCGCGGCGTCGAGCACGCTGCGCCAGCCGTCGTCGAAGGTGATCGCGAGGTCACAGGGTTCACCGCTTCCCTCGGCGATGGCGGCGGCCGGCACGAAGCGGTAGCCGAGGCGCAGGGCCAGCTCGATCTGGTGCCGGAAGCGCTCGGGTGTGACGTCGTTGACGCCGCATTCGGGCTGCCCGATCGAATGATAGCAGAGGATGCGCCCGCCCGGCCGCTCACGGCGCGTCCCGGCGACCGCCAGGGTGGTGCGTTCGTAGACCATCCGGGCGGCCGCGAACCGCGGACGGGTGAGCCCCACGGTGCGGGCGAGGCTCTTGACCGGCCCGGGGATCATCGCAGGGCGGCGCGCAGGCCGGCGACGACCTGGTCCTGCATCGCGTCGTCCATGCCGGCGTAGAGCGGCAGGAGGATCGCGTGGTCGCGCGCCCGCTCCGATTCCGGCAAGGCGAAGCGCCGGGGCGCCTCGGCGTAGGGCGGCTCCAGGTGGGCGCACATGATGCCCCGGCGGGTGGCGATGCCCTGATCGAGCATCGCCTGCATCACGCCGCCCTGGTCGGCCGTCTCCGGCAGGCGGATGCAGAAGCTCTGCCAGTTGCTGCGCGAGCCCATCGGCTCGGGGGGCGGCGTCACCTCCGGCAAGTCCGCGAGCCGCGCCCGGTAGCCGTCCGCCAGGGCGCGCCGGCGGGCGATCAGGCCGGGCAGCCGGGTGAGCTGCGCACGGCCGATGGCCGCCTGCACGTCCGTCATCCGGTAATTGAAGCCCGCGACCGTGTACGCCTCGGCCACCACCCGGGCGCTGCCGTGACGCGCCACGTCGGACACGCTCATCCCGTGCTGGCGCCACAGCCTGAACTTGCGGTCCCAGTCGGGATTGGCCGTCGTGATCATGCCGCCGTCGCCGGTGGTCAGGACCTTGCGCGGATGGAACGAGAAGCAGGCGACGTCGCCTGCGGGTCCGCCGATCGGCCGCCAGACGTCGCCCTGGAGCCGCTCGGAGCCGATCGCGCAGGCCGCGTCCTCGATCACCGGGATGCCGGACCGGCGCCCGAGCGCCACGATGGCCTCGAGGTCGCAGGGCATGCCCATCTGGTGGACGCAGACGATCGCCCTGGTCCGCTCGGTCACCGCCGCGGCGGCGGCCTCCGGGGCCATGTTGAAGGTCGCCGGGTCGATGTCCACGAAGATCGGCGTCGCCCCGCACTGGGCGATGGCGTTGGCGGTGGCGATGAAGCTGTGGCTCACCGTCACCACCTCGTCGCCGGGTCCGACCCCGGCGGCGAGAAGCGCGAGATGCAGCGCGGTGGTGCAGTTCGAGACCGCGCAGGCATGGGGCGCGCCGACGATCGCGGCGAACTCCGCCTCGAAGGCCGCGACCTGCGGCCCCTGGGTCAGCCAGCCGGAGCGGACGACGGCGGCGGCGGCCTCCGCTTCCGGCTCGCCGACATCGGGTTTCGCGATCGGGATCATGCCAGCGCCCGCCTCAGGTGATCCGAACCGGCCTCGTCGCTCCACCAGGACACTAGGTCGGCCAGCCCCTCGGCCGCCCCGATCTCGGCCTCGAAGCCGATCAGATCCCGGGCGAGGCTGGTGTCGCACAGGCGCCGGGGCACCGGGTTCACGGCGCGCTCGGCCTCGTGGATCAGCGGGGTGCCGTCACGGCCCATGATCCGGGTGAGATGGCCGGCGAGATCGACCAGGGAGGTCTCCACGCCGGTGCCGACGTTCAGCACCACGTCGGTGGCCGGTGCGGTCGCCGACAGGATGTTGGCCCGGGCGATGTCGCGGACATGGACGAGGTCCATGGTCTGCAGGCCGTCGCCGAACACGATCGGGGACTGGCCCTCGGCCAGGCGCTGCATCCAGCGCACCATCACCTCGGTGTAGCGGCCGGTCAGGTCCATGCGCGGCCCGTAGGCGTTGAAGTAGCGCAGCGCCACGTAATCCAGGCCGTACATGTCGTTGAACGAGCGCAGCAGGCCCTCGCCGAACGACTTGGCCGCCCCGTAGAGGGTGCGGTTGTCGTAAGGGTGGTGCTTCTCCGTGGTCGGGAAGTTCTCGGCCATGCCGTAGACCGACGCGGACGAGGCCATCACCACCTTGGCGACGCCGGCCTCGACGCAGCGCTCCAGCAGGTCGAAGGTCGCGGTCGCCATCACCTCGAAGGCCTGGCGCGGCTCGGCGGCGCATTGGGTGATCCGCAGGGCCGCCTGGTGGAACACCACGTCGGTGCCCTTGACCAGGCCGTCCATCAGGGCTCGGTCGCGGATGTCGCCCTGCACCAGCCGGACACGGCCCGAGCCGAGGGCGTCCTTCAGGTTCTCGGGCCGCCCGCGGACCATGTTGTCGACGGCCACGATCTCGTCGCAGCCGGCCTCGACCAGCAGGTCGATGATGTGGGATCCGATGAAGCCGGATCCGCCGGTGACGAGGATCCGGGTCCCGCGCAGGTCGCCGGCGAAGCGGCTTCCCTTGCTGACATCACGCAGCTTTTGCATCGGCGACCTCGCAGTAGCTCGAGACGGCCCGGCAGACGCTGTCGATCTGGCTGGACGTCAGTTCCGGGAACATCGGCAGGGACAGGGTCCGGGCGGCCAGGCGCTCGGTGACCGGCAGGCGGCCGGTCCCGTCGTCCAGATGGCGGTAGGCGGGCTGCCTGTGGACCGGGACGGGGTAGTGGATGCCGGTACTGATCCCGGCCTCGGTCAGGTGCTGGCGCAGGCCTTCGCGGTCGGGGGTGCTGACCGCGTAGACGTGGAAGGCGTGGTCGCGTCCGGCCGCGCCGGGCAGATCGAGCCCGAGACCCGCGAGCCGCGCCCCGTACTCGGCCGCCACCGCCTGACGGGCCCGGGTCCAGCCCTCCAGGTAGGGAAGCTTGGTACCCAGGACCGCGCCCTGGATCCCGTCCATGCGCAGGTTGAAGCCGTGCCGGACGTGGTTGTACTTGCCCTGCTGGCCCCAGTCGCGCAGGCACCGCGCCGCCTCGGCGAGGTCGTCCCGGTCGGTGACGATGGCACCGCCCTCGCCGTACGCGCCCAGGTTCTTGCCGGGATAGAAGCTGAAGCAGCCGATATCCCCGATCGTGCCGGCCTTCCGGCCGCCGCGCTCCGCGAGATGCGCCTGCGCGGCGTCCTCCACCAGGGCGAGGCCGTGGCGCCGGGCGATGGCCCCGAGTGCGTCCAGATCGGCCATGCGGCCGTGGAGGTGCACCGGCAGGATCGCCTTGGTGCGGGGCGTGATCGCCGCCTCGACCAGGGCCGGATCCATGGTCCAGTTCACCGGGTCGATGTCGACGAGGACCGGCGTCGCGCCGGCGTAGAGCACCGCCGCGACGGTGGCCACGAAGGTGGCCGAGACCGTGATCACCTCGTCGCCCGGGCCGATATCCAGGGCCAGCAGCGCGAGATGGAGCGCCGCGGTGCCGCTGCTGACGGCCACCGCGTGCTTGGCGCCGCAGGCCTCGGCGAAGGCCGCCTCGAACGCGGTGACCGCCGGTCCGAGGACGAAGTCGCCGCTGCGCAGGACGTTGAGGACGGCGGTCTCGACGTCGCCGCCGATGGCCGCGTATTGCGCCTTGAGGTCGAGAAACGGGATCACGAGGCCCTCGCAAGTGGCATGAGGTCGATGGGGTGGCCGTTCTGGCGCAGGGAGCGCATCGCGGCCTCGAGGAGTTCGACCACGCGCAAGCCGCTGTGGCCGTCGGTCTTCGGCGCCTTGCCGGTCTCGATGCAGTCGACGAAGTGCTCGATCTCGACGACGAGCGCCTCGCGGAAGGAGAGGTGCGGCGACCACATGTCCCCGGTCCGGTAGGAGACCATCAGTTCGGTGATGTCCCCGGAGCCGTCGCCGACGGTGACGCCGCGGTCGTAGACCTTGACCTTCTCGATCGGGTCCAGGTCGTTGTAGACGATCATCTTCTTGCTGCCGCCGATCAGCGTCTGCCGGACCTTCACGGGGGCCAGCCAGTTGACGTTGATCTGCGCGACGACGCCGCGCGGGTAGAAGATCGTCAGGTGGGCCATGTTCTCGGGGCGGCCGCTGAAATGGCCGGTGCCGCTCGCCGAGATCGCCACCGGGGCGAGGTCCAGGACATGGTCGAGGATCGCGAGATCATGGACCGCGAGATCCCAGATCACGTTCACGTCGCGCTGGAACAGGCCGAGGTTCACCCGGGTCGAGTCGTAGTAGAAGACCTCGCCGAGCGCGCCGTCCTTGATCAGATCGTTGATCTTCTCGACCGCCCCCGTGTAGACGAAGGTGTGATCGACCATCAGGGTCAGGTTGCGCTTGGCCGCCTCCTCGATCAGCAGCCGCGCCTCGAAGGCCGAGGACGTGATCGGCTTCTCGATGAAGACATGCTTGCCGGCCCGGAGCGCATTGATGGCGATCTCGAAATGCGAGCTCACCGGCGTCGCCACCATGACGGCGTCGATCTCGGGATCCGCGATGAGGTCGCGCCAATCCTGGTGGAGTTCGGCCGCGGGATGGCGCTTGCCCGCCCGGGCGAGCGCAGCGGGCGACTGGTCGGCGATGGCGGCGAGCCGGCACTGCTCGGTCTCCGAGGTGCAGCGGGCCAGGTTCGGCCCCCAGTAGCCGTAGCCGACGATTCCGATGGCGATCATGTGCGTGTGTCCCCTCAAGCGATCTGCAGAGGCTCGGCCGCCGCCGGCCGGGACGGCCGTTGGGACCGGGCGCGCTTCTGGCGCGTGTCGCCGATGACCCGGGCGGGGCATCCGGCGACGATGGCGTAGGGCGGGACGTCGCGGGTCACGACCGCGCCTGCGCCGACCAGGGCGCCCTCCCCGATGGTGATGCCGGCCACGATGGTGGCGTTGGAGCCGATCGAGGCGCGATCCCCGACCAGGGTCTCGACGAGTTCCCAGTCGCCGTCGCGCTTCAGGCTGCCGTCGTCGTTCGTGGCTTCCGGATAGCGCTCGTTGGTGAAGACCACCCCGTGCCCGACGAAGACTTCCGCGCCGATCGACACGCCTTCGCAGATGAAGGTGTGCGAGGAGATCTTGCAGCGGGGGCCGATGGTGCTGTTGCGCTGGATCTCGACGAAGGGTCCGATGCGCGACCCGCTCTTTATTTCACATCCATAAATATTAACGAGATCTGGGTAAAAGATACCCACGTCTCGCTCAATATCCGCATCGGTAATCGGCATCCCCGCAGCTCCTTTTGCCGAACTTCTGTGCGGCAAAACTGCGCGGACCTGCGGACGATCGGGAACCCAGGCTTTCGATACCGGTCCTCCCCCGAAAGGCGCACCGCGCTTCCCCGGGGCGGCGCGGCCCCCGGGGGCCTACCTCGAAAGGCGCAAGGCGCCGCGCCGAAGCGGAACGCCGGCCTCCTTTTGGACGAGTCCCGGCGAACTGCGCCGCTGCGCATCATGCAGGCTGAGCTGTGCCCGAGCATGAAGGGACGACGCGTTGAACACCTGGTCCCATCCGGCCTGTCCCGAGGTCTTCGCAGGTAAGCCCGTCCGCAGCGGCGCGTCGCTGCGAAGAGTCTTCGCAGCGAGCGCCGCGATCCTGCTGACGCTGGCCGCGCAGCCGGCCTTCGCCGAATACCGGATCGCGGCGGGCGATTCCCTCGAGGTGACGGCGCTCAGCATTCCCGGGTTCAAGCAGGAGGCCACGGTCGGGATCGACGGCACCGTCATGGTGCCGCTTCTCGGCGAGGTGCCGGCGGTCGGGCTGACGGTCTCGGAGTTCCGCAAGACCCTGCAGAAGGCGCTGCCGGCCAAGGCGGTGCGGCAGCGCAACGCGGAGGGCAAGGAATCGATCGCCGTGATCGAGCCCGACGAGATCGGGGTGCGGATCGCGAAGTACCAGCCGGTCTACCTGAGCGGCGACGTGACCAAGCAGGGCGAGCACCCGTTCCATCCGGGCATGACCGTCCGGCAGGCGGTGGCGCTGGCGGGCGGCTACAACCTGCTGCGCTTCCGGATGGAGAACCCGGTCGTCGAGAGCGCCAACCTGCGCGCCGAGTACGACAGCGTCTGGGCGAGCATCGCCCGCGAGAGCGCCAACGTCTGGCGGCTCAAGGCGGTCATCGCGGCGGCACGGGCCGACAAGGCGGCGCCGGCCGGGGCGGACCCGAACGTCCCGCCGGTCCGGGCGAGCGTCGCGCAGAAGCTCGCCGAGCAGCAGCTGCGCGTGCAGATGTCCGACGTCGCCAAGGAGAAGGAGCACCTGCAGCGCGCGCTGACCCGCTCCCAGAACCAGCTCGTCAGCCTGACCGAGCAGCAGGCCAAGGAGAAGGAGGGCGTCACCGCCGACGCCGACGACTACGACGCGGTGCGGGCGCTGTTCCAGCGCGGCGCCGTCGTGACGACGCGGCTGACGGATGCCCGCCGGGCGGTGCTGCTGTCCTCGACCCGGGCGCTCCAGACCACCGTCCAGGTGGCGCAGCTGGAGCGCGACAAGGGCGAGCTGACCCGCAAGCTCGAACGGGTCGACGACCAGCAGGCCCTGGACGCCATGGAGAAACTGCAGGTCTCGGAAGACAACCTGACCGCGCTCCGCTCGCGCCTGAACAGCATCAACGACAAGCTGGTCTATACCGGCGCCCTGCGCAGCCAGCTCCTGTCCGGCAGCCGCGCCCGGGCGTCGATCGCCGTCTTCCGCCCCAACAGCACCACCCCGAGCGCGGTCGACGCCGCCGAGGACATGGAGCTCCAGCCGGGCGACGTCGTGGAGGTGGTGCTCAAGCCGGACCCCGCCATGCGGGGGATCGGCGACGGCGCCGGCCAGAACTGACGCCACCGGATGCCCATCGCGCCGGACGGCGACCGCCGGCCTTCGGGAAAAAATATTCCAGAACAAGCGCTTAGCGCGTCGTTCAGGATCCGGGATCCGAGACGATGCGCAAACCCCGCCCCGGTGAGGGACACGCCATGAACAGACACTCGACCAGCGCGGCCTTCCTGCGGGCCGACCCCGTGGGCACCGGCGCCGGCAGGCCGTGGCGGGACGCGCCACGGACGCCCGATCCCGATTCCCAGGTCGCGATCCTGACGATCATGCGGCGGAACTGGCGGTCGATCCTGGCGCTTAGCGGCGTCGGGCTGATCGCCGCGATCATCTACGTCGCCACCGCACCGTCGATCTACACCGCCAGGGCGCGGGTCTACATCGAGAGCCGGTCGAGCCCGGTCACGGCCCGCGACACGCCCGGCGCCGCGACCCCCCTGGAGATCCCCGAGGTCGAGAGCCAGGTCGAGTACATCCGCTCCGAGAAGATCGCCCTGGCCGCGGTGCACCGGCTCGGCCTGGCGCCGACGCAGGACCTGTCGGTGCCGCCGCACCCGCTGGTGGCGCGGGTCCGGGAGGGCGTCGGCGCGGTCAAGCTGTTCGTCGCCGGCCTGATCGGCCTCTCCCCCGCTCCCAAGCCGGGCGTCGCGGTGGGCCCGGACGAGCGCCAGGCCGCGACCGTGCGGGAGAACCTGGAAGCGGCCCGCATCGGCGCGGCCTACGTCATCGAGGTCGGCTACAGCCTCGACAACCCCACGACCGCGGCCGCCGTCGCCAACGCGGTGGCGGACGCCTACGTGGCCACGCAGTTGGAGAACCGGTCGCAGATCTGGAAGGTCGCCGGCGAGTGGATCCTGCCGCGGCTGAAGGAGATGCAGCAGCGCGCCAGCGCGGCCTCCCGCGAGGCCCAGACCTACAAGGCCGAGCACGCCATCATCGATCTCGGCAAGCGCGGCCTCGTGGGCGAGCAGCAGCTGGAGGAACTCAACACCGCGGTCGCCTCCGCCCGGTCCAGGACCGTGGACGCCCGCTCGACCCGCGACCAGATCCGCGCGCTGCTGGCCTCCGATATCGCCGATCCCGGCATCACCGAGGCCTTCAAGGACACGGTGATCATCCAGCTGCGCAAGCAGTATGTCGACCTGGTGCAGCGCGCCGACGACCTGAAGCGCCGCCTCGGCCCCGACCACGACGCGGTCACGGCGATCCAGAAGGACGTGCTGGCGGCCAAGCAATCCCTGCGGGCCGAACTGGAGCGCCTCGCCGCCTCCCTGGACCGGGACTACGAGGTCGCCAAGGCCCGCGAGGACAGCATGTCGGCGTCCTTCGACGCGCTGATCTCGAAGACGCTGGTGACCAGCGAGGCGCGGGTGAAGGCGAAGGAGCTCGACCGGGCGGCCGAGACCTACGACCAGATCTACACGAACCTGCTCAGCCGCTACATCGACGCGGTCAACCAGCAATCCTACCCGCAGCCCTCCGCGCACGTGATCACCCCGGCCACCGTCCCGGAGCGCCCGAGCGCGCCGCGCGGCGGCCTGATCGTGATGCTCGGCATGCTGGTCGGGGCCGGCCTCGGCGTCAGCGCCGCCTTCGCGCGGCACTGGTTCGACCGGACCCTGCGGTCGCCCGGGCAGATCACCGGCCAGGGCCTGTCCTGCCTGGCCGCCCTCCCCGAGCTGCGGCGCGAGCCGGGCTACCGGGCCGCCCTGGCGCTGGCGCAGAGCCACGCCGACGAGGCCCTGCGGCCGGCCAGCGTCGAGGCGTTCAAGGCCGGCGCGGTGCGGTACATGCCGCAATCGATCTTCGTCGAGCGGCTGCACAGCCTGAAGTCGCACCTGATCGGCAACGACCGCCGCGGCCCGGTCTTCGCCATCGGGGTGACCTCGGTCGGGGCCGGCACCGGCAAGACCACCTTCGCGAGCAACTTCAGCCAGCTGCTCGCCCGGTCGCGCGCGGCCTCCGCGAGCCGGATCCTGCTGATTGACGCCGACGTGCGGCAGGCGACCCTGTCGCGGCTCAGCCAGGCCTCCGACCAGCGCGGGCTCCTCGACGTCCTCGCCGGCCGCTGCTGCGCCGAGGAGGCCGTCCGGCCCCAGCCCGGGGACGTCCGCCTGCTCGCCTGCGGCAGCCTCCACCCGGGCGACCCGCATTTCAGCGACCTGATGACCCCGGAGGCGATCGCCAGCCTGGTCCGCGACGAGCGCACCAACCTCGACCGCATCGTGGTGGACCTGCCCTCGGCCGACGATCTGCCGACCCTGCGGCCGCTCCTCGACATGCTGGACGGGGTGATCCTCGTGGCCGAGGCGGGCAAGACCAACATCGACGACGTGATCGCGGCCGTCCAGGACCTGGAATCGAGCGGCTGCACCGTCCTGGGCGTCGTGCTCAACAAGACGAACGCCACGCCGGCGGTCCGGCGCGGCACCCTGGTGGACGCCCTGGTCCGCCGCGCCGCGGCGATGCGGCCGTCCGCCCAGCCCCGGGCCGCCCGGTCCTGGCGCCGCCGCCCGGGCGCCGAGGCGACGGATGCAGGAGCCTCCGCGTGACGGTGTTCCGCGCGGCGTCGGGTTCGCCGGCGCAAGGAAGGCTGAACGGGTGCGGCGCGCAAGCCCGTCCGCGGCCGCTCCGGCGTTCGTCGCATCGCAACGCGTGGGGCAAGCGACCGACGGGCTCACACCCGTGCCCGATCAGGGGGAACGCTGGGAGGCCAAGGCGCCAGCGTCCGTCCTGTGTCCATGAAGCCGGGTGCGGCACGCCATGATGCAGCCCCAGCCTGAAACCGCAGTGCTCGGCCGGGTCGCCTTCTTCGGCCACGACCGGATCGAGCCGACGATCCGGAAGCGGGTCGGCGCCATCCGGGAGACCGGCTGGTCGGTGGTCGAGTACATGTTCGTGCGGGCGCGGGTCGGCCTCGCCGATCCCGGGATCGCCGGCGACGTGGTGCCGCTCGGGCAGACCGTGGACCGGCATTACGGACGGCGTCTCCCGATGCTCGCGCTCGGGATCGTCCGGGCGCTCGCCCGGTGGCGGGACCTGCGCGCCGCGGACGTGGTCTACGTGCGCAACCTCGACATGGCGCTGGTGGCCTGGGCCTCGACCCGGCTCGCGGGCGGCCGGGCGCCGCTGGTCTACGAGGTGCTCGACATCCAGCGCCTGATGGTGCGGCCGGACCGGGTCGGGCGGGTCGCCCGGGCGGTGGAACGCTGGATCCTGGGCCGCAGCGCGCTCCTGGTGGTCAGCGCGCCGGACTTCGTGGGGCGCTACTTCGGGCCGGTCCAGGGCTTTTCGGGCCCGTGGCACCTCCTCGAGAACAAGGTCATGGCGCACCGCCTCGCCGAGGTGGCGCACCGGATCGACCGCGACCGCAGGGCCGGGCCGCCCTGGGTCATCGGCTGGTTCGGCACCCTGCGCTGCCGCCGGAGCCTGACCATCCTGGCGGCGGTGGCGCGGGCGCTGGGCGACGCGGTGCGGATCGTGATCGCCGGCCGGCTCTCGGAGGAGGATATCGACCCGCAGACCTTCGCGGAGACGCTGCGCCGGCATCCGAACATGTCGTTCCGCGGCCCCTACGCCAATCCGGGCGAGTTGCCCGACATCTACGGCGGCGTGCACTTCAGCTGGGCGGTCGATTGCTTGGATGACGGCCTGAACTCGGACTGGCTGCTGCCGAACCGGCTCTATGAGGGCGGCCTGTGCGGGGCGCTGACGCTGGCGCGCGCCGAGACCGCCACGGGCCGCTACGCGGTGGCCGAGCAGCTCGGCTGGGCCTTCCCGGAACCGCTCGAGGACGCCGTCATCGCGTTCCTGCGCGGCCTCGACGGCGCGACCTACGCGGCGATGCACGGCCGGCTCGCCACCCGGGCGACCTCGGACTTCGTCGACGTCCACGGCATGCGCGACCTGCTCGCCCGGGTCGCCTGACTGGCTTTTTCGCGGGGCGCGCGGCTCAACGGGCCGGGCCGCGCTGCCTGACGCGGGCCAAGCCCGAATTCGGGCGCATCGTCCACCCCGCGACGGGATGCTGACGGACTCTCACATCCGGCGGGCCGACACGGGCGCAGGAGGTCGTGCGGGTTGCCTCCCGCTGCGGGAAAAGTGGCCTGTCGCGCTATGGACGTGAGACTGCCTCGAACTTGCGGAGCCCTCAGCGGACCTGGTGCGCCCGGATCGGGCGGCCCGGGTTACGTAGTTCCGACGGGCACGGCCGCGGGCACGCGAATCGATCGGCTCAAGTTGCGGCTTACCGGCCTCCGAAAGCCCTGATTCGGGGGTGATTCGCCGCCGGACGAGCGGTTCGAGCCCCCAAACCGTCATCATGTCTACAAAATCAGTCCCTCAACCCAGTTTCAGCGACGAAAACTGGATTCGCCACCGCGCTGGAGCGCGAGATAGGCGGGGCAATTAGACATCGGTCGAATAGGCTAAACAATTTGGCCAACGCCGCATCCGGCGCCGGAATCCGATCCCCGAGCCGGCGGGCCGCCGCGGCGGAAATAGCCACCGCGGCGTTTCGGTCTTTTGGTTGCTAAAAACTTCCGATCGACCACCCAGATACGGTCGATCGGTCGCAATGAACCGAAACAGACACCAGAAGACCGCACGAATGCGGGACGAGATCTACGATCCGCACCGGCCGCCACTGCGTCAGTAGCTACGTACGTAGTTTGTGACTGTTTTGATATGCGTAGAAATTTAATCAAACCGGAGCAGATAGGGTATTTACAGCTGATTTTACGAAAGTTAGCATTATATCCACGGTCATCGAGAGCCATCCAATAAGGCGCCGAACAGATCGCAATCCGCCAGTGTCATGTCGACGGCGAGTTCGTGGGTTTCCGCGCCCTCGCCTGACAACGGGCTTCCTGCGAAAGGAGGTAACTTCCTATGGCCAGTCTTGGTACTCGAGACGAGCGCGTCATCGTTGAGCGGGATAGTCCCAGGAGCCGCAGCGGCTTTCCGGGAGCGCAGGGCGGTGACGGTTCCGCCGTCATCGAGCAGCGGGACCCCACCCTGGTCCGCACGAACCGCATCGTGATCATCGATCGCCGGCAACTCGTCGGTCGATGCCTAGCCGCGTCCCTCCGGGAGGCCGACAAGGACACCGTGTTCGAGGTGTTCCCGGACATCGAGTCCTGGAAGCGCCAGACCCCGTTCGTGGCCGCCAACGTGGTCGTGCTGTGCCGGCCGGACGGCAACCTGTCCGAGACCGAGTGGGCCGAGGTCACCCGGGAGCTGGCCCTGCTGCAGGGCGAGATCGACGCGCCCCCGGTCGCGGTCATCTCGGACGGGGAGAACCTCGACCAGATCGTGCGGACCATCAAGCTCGGGGTGAAGGGCTACATCCCGACCACGACGTCGGTCGACATCGCCCTGCAGGCGCTCCAGCTCGTCCAGGCGGGCGGCGTCTACATCCCGGCGGAGTGCCTGTTCCCGCTTCTCGCCAGCATCAAGGTCGAGGAGCCGGTCGAGCCCGGCGAGGACGAGATCTTCTCCCCGCGCCAGCTCTGCGTCGCCCGGGCCCTGCGCAAGGGCACGCCGAACAAGATCATCGCCTACGAGTTGAACATGTGCGAGAGCACGGTGAAGGTTCACGTCCGCAACATCATGAAGAAGTTGAAGGCGAAGAACCGCACCGAGGTCGCGTACCTGACCAACAAGTACTTCCTGCGCGAGGATTCGAGCCTGGCCGCCATGAAGGCCCCCGCGGCCTGACCGCCCCCCGGCCGCGACGGCCCCGACAGAGCGCCGTGCCCGATCCATCCGCGATCGGGCACGGCGCTCTGTTTTGAGCCGGGCCGCCCCGCGGGGCGGCCGGTTCCAGACGGTGGCCGCCTCAGCCGACGGCCAGCAGCGGCCGGGCCGCGGGCTCGGCCCGGGACGCGGCAGGCTCATCGGCGCGGCCGACGCTGGTATAGGCGAACCCGTGGAGCCGGGCCTCCTCGGGCCGGTAGACGTTGCGCAGATCGACCAGGACCGGGGTGCGCATCGTGGCGTGCAGCCGCGGCAGGTCCAGCGCCCGGAACGCGTTCCACTCGGTGACGATCACCAGGGCGTCCGCCCCCTCCGCGCACGCGTAGGCGTCCTGCCCGAAGTCCACCCCCGGGAGGAGCGGCCGGGCCTGCTCCATCCCCTCCGGGTCGTAGGCGCGGACATGGGCGCCGGCATCCTGCAGGCCGGCCACGATCGCGAGCGCGGGCGCATCGCGCATGTCGTCGGTGTTCGGCTTGAAGGTCAGCCCCAGCACCGCGACCGTCTTGCCGCGGACCCCGCCGCAGGCCTTGATCACCTTGCGGGCCATGCCGCGCTTCCTCTGGTCGTTGACCGCCACCACGGTCTCGACCAGCCGCAGCGGCGTGCCGGCATCCTGGGCGGTCTTGACCAGCGCCAGCGTGTCCTTCGGGAAGCACGAGCCGCCGTAGCCGGGGCCGGCATGCAGGAACTTGCCGCCGATCCGGTTGTCCAGCCCCATGCCGCGGGCGACCTGCTGGACGTCGGCGCCGACCTCCTCGCAGAGGTCGGCGATCTCGTTGATGAAGGTGATCTTGGCGGCCAGGAACGCGTTGGCGGCGTATTTCGTCAGCTCGGCGGTGCGCCGCGAGGTCACCAGGATCGGCGCCTCGTTGAGGTAGAGCGGCCGGTAGACCTCGCGCATCACCGCCTCGGCGCGGGGATCCTCGGTGCCGACCACGATCCGGTCCGGGCGCTTGAAGTCGGAGATCGCCGCGCCCTCGCGCAGGAATTCCGGGTTCGACACCACGGCGAAGTCGGCGTCCGGCCGCAGCTCGCGGATGATCCGCTCGACCTCGTCGCCGGTGCCCACCGGGACCGTCGACTTCGTCACCACCACGGTGAAGCGGGTCAGCGCCCGGGCGATGCTGCGGGCCGCCTGATACACGAAGGACAGGTCGGCGAAGCCGTCGCCGCGCCGCGAGGGTGTCCCCACCGCGATGAACACCGCGTCTGCCTCCGCGACGGCGAGTTCCAGGTCGGCGACGAAGGACAGCCGGCCCTGGCGGACGTTCTCCGCCACGAGGGCACCGAGCTCGGGCTCGTAGATCGGGATCCGCCCGGCATTCAGCGCGTCGATCCGGTCGCGATTGGTGTCGACGCACACGACGCTGTGGCCGAAATCGGCCAGGCACGCCCCGGAGACCAGCCCGACATAGCCCGACCCGACCATCGTGATGTTCATGCTCGCCTCGTCGCACCGCGCGTCCTGTGAGTCCGGTCTACGGCGGCGGCGGCGGGGCGGCACCTCATGACTTAGGCGTAGGGCCGGTCGGCGGGACGGGGTACGGGCGCGGTCCGCGGGGCTGCCGGGCCCCAAGGGCGGCCGGATACCTCGCTAGGCTTAGGTCCGGCCGCCTCCGCGGTGTTCTCCGGCCAGGCAAGAGACCAGGCAGCCTAAAAGCTAAGTCTTTTTCTCTTCTATTAGGCCGGATCTTACGGGGTTTAGACGGAGACGATCGCAGGGACGAACTCTCTCGAGGATTTTCGTAGGGGAGAGCCCGTTTGGCCGCACGCTTCTACTTCGAGCTTGCCAACGCCGAGATCACGCTCCACGACCCGACGGGCGTCGAGGCCGCCGACCTCGAGGAAGCCCTGTTCGAAGCGCGCAGCGTCATCGCCGAGATGGCCGACGAGATCGCCGAGGCGCATCCGGGGCCGCCCTGGACCCTGCTGGTGCGGGACGAGGCCGGATGGCTGGTCGGGCGCTTTCCGATCCGCAAATGAACCGGCGCGCGGCCTTTACCGGTTGTTAACCCTTCGTTCGGAGGATCGGGACGCCTTCGATCAGGGACAACCATGGCCAGACCGACGTCCTCGCCCGATCCGCGCGTCGCCGCGCTGGCCGACGCCACCGCCGCCGGCTTGGCGCAAGCCGCGCAGGCCCTGGCGGAGAGCGGCGATCCCGAGACCGCCGAGGCCCTGCGCGCGATGGCGCGGCACAACCGGGTCGCGGCGCTCAAGCTCCGGACGATGCCGGGCGTCATGCAGGACCGGATGGGCCTGGCGCGTACCGCCTGAACCCGGGCGATCCTGCGGCCCGGACCACACTCTTACCGCACGACGGATCGAGCAGGCGGCTCACCCCGCCCGGCGAATCCCCCGGCAGACCGCGCGCCGTCTGGTCGGTCGCGGCTCGACCCGCCGAAGGACGCACGCCCACCGTCTCCCACGCTGGGCCAGGGCGGCCCTGAAGGGGGGCGGATGAGGGACAGCATGGCGGGTTGGAGCGCCCGAACCGCCCGGCGCCGTCACGCCGCCCGCATGGTGGCCAGGAAGCGGTCGACCTCGGCGGCGAGCCGCTCCGATTGGCGGGACAGGCCGGTCGCGGCCGAGAGGACCTGGCCGGCGGCTTCCCCGGTCTGCTCGGAGGCGCCCGCGACACCGACGATGTTGCTGGTCACCTCCTTGGTCCCGGCGGTCGCCTGGGCGATGTTGCGGACGATCTCCCGCGTCGCCGCCCCCTGTTGCTCGACCGCGGCGGCGATCGAGTTCGCCACCCCGTTCAGTTCGCGGATCCGGCCGGTGATCGTGCCGATCGCCCCGACCGCCTCGCCGGTGACGCCCTGGATCCGGCCGATCTGGCTCGCGATCTCCTCGGTCGCCTTGGCGGTCTGGCCGGCCAGCTCCTTCACCTCGGAGGCCACGACGGCGAAGCCCCGGCCCGCCTCGCCGGCGCGGGCCGCCTCGATCGTGGCGTTGAGCGCCAGCAGGTTGGTCTGGCTGGCGATCGCCGAGATCATCTGCACCACGTCGCCGATCCGGGTGGCCGCCGCGCTCAGCTCGGCGACCAGGGCGGCGGTCTGGTCGGCCTCGCCGACGGCCCTCTGGGCCAGATCGGTGGACCCCTGCACCTGCCGGCCGATCTCCTGGATGGAGCTGCCGAGTTCCTCGGTGGCGGCCGCGACCGTGGTGACGTTGGCTGCCGCCTCCTCGGCCGCCGTCGCCACCGCGCCGGATTGGGTGCCGGCCTCCTGGGCGATGTCCGTCATCGCCCGGGCTGTGGCCTGCAGCTCCGTGGCCGAGGACGCGACCTGCTCGACGATGCCGGCGACCGCCTGCTCGAAGCCCTCGGCCAGGTCCAGCCGGGCGCGCCTGCGCTCAGCGGAGGCGGCGGCATCGGCGGCCCGCTTGTGCTCGGCCTCCTCGGCCGCCCTGCGGGCGACGCTCTCCTTGATGCGCTCGACCGCGCGACCGACCGCGCCGATCTCGTCGCCGCGCCGCGCCTCCGCGATGGTGGCGTCGATCTCGCCCTTCGCCATACGCTGCAGGACGGCCACGAGGCTGCCGAGGGGCCGCGTCACGCCGAACACGATGATGGCGCCCGAGAGGGCCAGGGCGGCGAGCAGGCCCGCAGCCACCGAGCCGATCAGGACGAGACGCGCCTGCTTGGCCGCGGCCTCGGTGGCGTTCTTTCCGTCGGCGAGCCGGGCATCGACCCGCCCCTCGTAGACCCGCGCGGTCTGGTCGAACCGCTTCGTGACCGGCTGGCTCGTCACCATGGCCAGCTGCGTGGCGGCAGCCCGATCGTTCTTCAACGCGAGCGCGTTGGATCTGTCGAGGACGTCGTAATACTCCCGCGCGATCGTGCCGATCTCGAGCAGCAGGTCCCGCACCTCCTTCTTCAGCGCGCCCGCGGCGAGCGTCGCGATGTCGTCCGCCGTGCCCTTCACCGCATCGCGATACGCCTTCTCGAAGTCGGACATCTCGTTGTCCGGTTGACCGATGATGATCGCGCGGTTCATCAGGCCGGCGGTCTGCACGTTCTGCCGAACCCGCGAGAACGCCTCCAACCGCGCGACGTAATAATCCACCAGCACGTGGTTACGCTCGGTGATATCCCCCAACATACTGAGCGTATAATAGGTTGTCCCGACGCTCATGAACGCCATGATAAAGATCGGCACGCACATTTTGTACGCAATCTTGAATTTCTCGAATATTTTCATATGGAAAGATTC
>NZ_VRVG01000240.1:0-3799 GCF_008040085.1 Methylobacterium sp. WL7
CGCCCGCACCGGCGCGATCCCGGTCCCGGCGCCCCGCCCCGCCGAGAGCGTGGCCGCCACCCGGACCGGCGACCCGGCCGCCGATTACGAGACCGCGGTCGAGCTCTACCGCTCCAAGCAGTACGAGCAGGCCGAGATGGGCCTGCGCCAGTTCATCCAGTCGCATCCCCGCGACAACCGGGTCGCCGGCGCGACCTACTGGCTGGGCGAGAGCTACTTGGCCCGCGGCCGCAACCGCGAGGCGGCCGAGCAGTTCCTGAAGGTCTCCACCGACTATGCCCGCTCGTCGCAGGCTCCGGACGCGATGCTGAAGCTCGGCGTTACGCTCAACGCCCTGGGCGCCCGCGAGCAGGCCTGCGCGACGCTGGCCGAGCTGGACCGGAAATTCCCCAATGCCGGCTCCGGCGTCCGCCAGGGCGTCGCCCGGGAGCAGAAGCGCGCCCGCTGCGCGGCCTGACCGGGGATCCCAAAGGGCTAGTCCTTTGGCGGGGTTCGGGGGTGGAGCCCCCGAGAGACCAGGGCTCTGCCCTGGACCCGCAAAAGGTCGGGGACCTTTTGAATCCATGACCGGACAGTCGGACGATCCGGTCCTCCGCGCCCTCGCGCCCTGGCTTGGTCGGCCCGAGCGCGGCGTGCTGCTCGCCGTCTCGGGGGGGCCCGATTCGAGCGCGCTGATGCACGCCGCCGCGGCGCTCGGCGCGGCCGTGCGGGTCGCCACCGTCGATCACGGCCTGCGCCCGGATTCCGGCCCGGAGGCCGAGGGCGTCGGGCGGGCGGCCCGGGCGCTCGGCCTGCCGCACGCGGTGCTGGCCTGGGCTGGCTCGAAGCCCGGCACCGGCTTGCAGGACGCGGCCCGGGCCGCCCGCTATCGGCTGCTGGCCGCCCATGCCGAGGCGATCGGCGCCGGCCTCGTGCTCACGGGCCACACGCAGGACGATCAGGCCGAGACCGTGCTGATGCGGCTCGCCGCCGGCAGCGGACCGGCCGGGCTTGCCGGCATGCGGGCCGAACGAGCGCTCGCCCCCGGCCTCACCCTCGGGCGGCCGTTCCTGGCCCTGCCGAAGGCGATACTGGTGGCGTGGTGTGCGGCCCGGGACATCCCGCATGTCCGCGACCCGGCCAACGCCGATCCGCGCTTCGCCCGGGGCCGCCTGCGCGCGAGCTGGGCCGCTCTGGAGCGGGAGGGCCTGAGCCCGGCGCGGCTCGCGCGCCTCGCCGAACGGGCCGCCCGGGACGACGACGCCCTCCGGGCCGCGGCCGCGCAGGCCTTCGCGGCGGTTTTGCTGCCGGCAAAGAATACCGACGCCGCGGCGCTGCGCCTCGACGGCGCCGTGCTGGCGGCCCTGCCGGAGGCCATCGCCCTGCGCTGCCTCGACGCGGCCCTGACCCGGGTGGGCGCCGCGCCGCGCCGGCTGGAGCGCCTGGAATCCCTTGTCTTCGAGGCCGTGCTGCCGGCCCTGCGCCGCCGGGAGCCGATCCGCCGCACCCTGGCGGGGATTTTGGTCGCAACCGATTCCGCCGGCACGGTGAGTCTGGCGCCGGCCCCGCTGCGCCGGCACAAGACCGCCGTTTGACGGATAGATGCTGCCCTCGCCGCAGGGGGGACCGGCTTACTTGGCAAGGAAGGCCCCCCCGCCTACATTGGCGAGGTGTGCACGGATGGACCGGCAAAGCCGCGCGAGGTGTCCGTCTAGGGGGCCGCACGCACCAAGGATTGATCGATGAACCCGAATTTTCGCAACTTTGCCTTGTGGGTCGTCATCTTCCTGCTGGTGCTGGCCCTCGTCACGCTGTTCCAGAACCCGGGTCACCGGGGCGGCGGCAGCGAGATTGCCTACAGCCAGCTCCTCAACGATGCCGATGCCGGCAAGATCCAGTCGGTGGTGATCTCCGGGCAGGACGTGTCCGGCACCTATGTCGGGGGCGGCAACTTCACCAGCTACGCGCCCAACGACCCGAGCCTGGTCTCCAAGCTCCAGGGCAAGGGCGTGACGATCACCGCCCGTCCGCCGTCGGACAACACCCCCTGGTTCATCCAGCTGCTCGTGAGCTGGCTGCCGATCCTCGTCTTCATCGGCGCCTGGATCTTCCTCAGCCGCCAGATGCAGTCCGGCGCCGGCCGCGCCATGGGCTTCGGCAAGTCGAAGGCCAAGCTCCTGAACGAGGCCCACGGGCGCGTCTCCTTCGATGACGTCGCCGGCGTCGAGGAGGCCAAGGAAGACCTCCAGGAGATCGTGGAATTCCTCCGCGACCCCCAGAAATTCCAGCGGCTCGGCGGCCGGATCCCCCGCGGCGTGCTGCTCGTCGGCCCGCCCGGCACCGGTAAGACCCTGATCGCCCGGGCGGTCGCGGGCGAGGCCAACGTGCCGTTCTTTACCATCTCGGGCTCCGACTTCGTCGAGATGTTCGTGGGCGTTGGCGCCAGCCGCGTGCGCGACATGTTCGAGCAGGCCAAGAAGAACGCGCCCTGCATCATCTTCATCGACGAGATCGACGCGGTCGGCCGTCATCGCGGTGCTGGCCTCGGCGGCGGCAACGACGAGCGCGAGCAGACCCTGAACCAGCTCCTCGTGGAGATGGACGGGTTCGAGGCCAACGAGGGTGTCATCATCATCGCGGCGACCAACCGCCCCGACGTGCTCGACCCGGCGCTGCTGCGCCCGGGCCGGTTCGACCGCCAGATCATGGTGCCGAACCCGGACGTCACCGGCCGCGAGCGCATCCTGCGGGTCCACGTCCGCAAGGTGCCGCTGGCTCCCGATGTCGATCTCAAGGTGATCGCCCGCGGCACCCCCGGCTTCTCGGGCGCCGACCTGATGAACCTCGTCAACGAGTCGGCCCTGCTGGCGGCCCGTCGCGGCAAGCGCATCGTCACGATGCATGAGTTCGAGGACGCCAAGGACAAGGTCATGATGGGCGCCGAGCGGCGCACCCTGGTGATGACCGAGGACGAGAAGCGGCTCACCGCCTATCACGAGGGCGGCCACGCCATCGTGGCGTTCAACGTTCCGGCCACCGACCCGGTGCACAAGGCGACCATCATCCCGCGCGGCCGGGCGCTGGGCATGGTCATGCAGCTGCCCGAGCGCGACAAGCTCTCCATGAGCTTCGAGCAGATGACCTCGCGGCTGGCGATTATGATGGGCGGCCGCATCGCCGAGGAGATGACCTTCGGCCGGGACAAGGTGACCTCGGGCGCCCAGTCGGACATCGAGCAGGCGACCCGGCTCGCCAAGATGATGGTGACCCGCTGGGGCTTCTCGCCCGAGCTCGGCACCGTGGCGTACGGCGAGAACAACGACGAGGTCTTCCTCGGCATGTCGATGGGCCGGCAGCAATCGGTCTCGGAATCGACCGCCCAGAAGATCGACGCAGAGGTCCGCCGCCTGGTCGAGACCGGCCTCGAGGAGGCCCGGCGCATCCTGGCCGAGCACAAGGACGACCTGGAGGCGCTCGCTCAGGGGCTGCTGGAATACGAGACGCTCTCGGGCGACGAGATCCGCAACCTGCTGAAGGGCCAGCCCCCGATCCGCGACGGCGGCGACGTGCCCCCGACCCCGGCCCGGGGCTCCTCGGTCCCCTCCGCGGGCCGCGGCCGCCCGAAGGAGAGCGACGGCGGCTTGGAGCCTCAGCCGCAGGCTTGAGCCGGACAGATGGGATGAGAGGGGCGCCGCGAGGCGCCCTTTTTTGTTGGGTTTTTGGTTCTGAGCCTCCTGCCGAATAGGCGCTGCGGCCACGTGCGCATCCCCCTCCCCCCTTTGCGGGGGAGGGTGGTCCCTGAGTCAGCAGGGGTCGGGAG
>NZ_VRVG01000241.1:0-3786 GCF_008040085.1 Methylobacterium sp. WL7
GTACTGCGCCAGCGTCTCGAAGCCGATCCCGCATTGGCCAACCCAACCTACAGACCGCCCAGTTCTACTATCATCAAACGCGCCCTCTGCGTCGTTGCAGATGCCAAGGAGGTCTCGCATCCAGACAGTTATTTGCGCTGGCCAGGACTCGATACCACTGCGCTCGGCGGGGGGGCCGCGCACCTATCGACAGGCGGTGCCGAATTAAGCCGGTACCGCGCAAAAATCAGCTTGCGCGAGCTTGCGTAACGTTTCTATACGCATGTATAGAAGAGTTACGCAAGCTCGAGATGCCCCATGTCGGACACCGATCGCCCCCTGGTCGCCTACCTTCGGGTCTCGACCGATCGCCAGGGCAAGAGCGGTCTCGGCCTGGAGGCACAGCGCGCCGCGGTGGCGGCCTTCGCTGCGGCCGGCGGCTTTACGATCGTCGGCGAGCATATCGAGATTGAGACCGGCAAGGGAAGCGACGCCCTCGACCGTCGGCCCGAGCTGGCAACGGCGCTGGCCGCGGCCCGCCGGCTGAAATGCGCCGTCGTCGTCGCCAAGCTCGACCGCCTGTCCCGCGATGTGGCGTTTATCGCCGGGCTGATGGCGCAGCGGGTGCCGTTCCTGGTTGCCGAGCTCGGTGAGGGCGTGGACCCCTTCGTCCTGCATCTGTACGCCGCGCTGGCCGAGAAAGAGCGGGCCATGATTTCCGCCCGGACCAAGGCCGCGCTGGCGGCCAAGAAAGCGCAAGGCGTGCAGCTCGGCAACCGCACCAATCTCGCTGCGGCCGCCGCCAAGGGCCGAGAGGTTCGGAAGGACAAGGCCGATGCCTTCGTGGCCAACCTTCTACCGGTCATCGCCAGCATACAGGCGGCCGGCGTGTCGTCCCTGCGAGCTATCGCTGTCGAGTTAAATGCCCGCCGGATCGAGACGCCACGCAAAGGGGAATGGTCGGCCATGCAGGTCAAGCGAGTGCTGGACCGGGCGGTCTGAAATCAGGGTTGGCCCCCTGCCGAATTCCAGGCGGAACGTCGATTTAGCCCCCCACGGGGGCCGATGGGACCCAGGCCCGCCATTCCAACGGTGGTCACGCGACACGTACCCGCCAACTCGGCTGAGTACCCCCACCCCGGGGCCTTTTCTCAAATGGGCGACCGCGGAAAAATTCAGGGGCGATTTTTACCGGTGAACCCAATAAGCCACGGCACAGACTGAGGGTCCGATGCAGGATGGACCGTCGAATAGGTCACCCAGTGCCTTCCGTCGGAACAGGGTACGCCACCGCGGACGCCAGTGCTCTGGCCGATCGTGGATCATGTGGCACCGCTGGCAGAAGGCAGCGAGGTTGGCCGACACGTTGTTGGCCGTGTCGTGATCCCGGTGCGCGGCGGCTAGGACCACGTGGGTGGTGCGCACGATCGCCAGCACATTGATGGCACCGGGAGCGAGGCGCACCCGGCGCACTCGCCCCTCGTGCCACGTAGCTGCTTGGGCACCCCACCAGCGGCCGTCACCGAAATGGTAGACCAATTTGGCCGTGCGGCCGCCCGCAGCTCTCACAGCGGCCGCCAACGCGCCGGAAGCGCACCAGAGCCGATAACTGCGGCCAGTCGATGGGATAGAAGAAACGGTGCTCGCGCCGGATCGGCATTGAAGGGGATGGTCTAATCACTCGGCGCGCAAGCGCTTACCCGCAAAGCCTAGTACATGATCCCAACGTTATCACGTTGTTAACTACATGCATTAATAACACCTTAAGATCTGATCTGCCGGGGGCCTGCCATGCTGGATACAGTGTTCTGGATCGCGGTGTTCGTCGCAATCGCATGCGGCATCCTGATAATCAGCATGGGTCTCTATGATGAATGGTCAGACGAAGCTCGGCATTCCCAATCTGGAACTGACGAGTTACCGGCTGCGTAACACGGCAGGGAGCTCTACTTTTGCCCTACACACCTGAGTAAGTTCCCCTGTAAATGATCCATCAAATTTGACCATTCATATCCGAATGTAGCACTCGATGGTCAGGGCATCCCAATACTAGAGTCGAAAACTGTATACGGCTCCTCGAATGGTCAAGTTTCGACCACAATTCGGGCCTGCCTTAGCAGAGCAGCAAGGGAGGGGGTGCCCATGACGATCCTAGACCCGACCACCGGCAAGCTTGTGACCATCGCAGTGCCGCAGCCGCGCCCGCAGATCGCTCCGCGCAGATGAACAGCACCATGGCCGATGTGATCGATAGGAAGGCTTGGCAGCCAAGGCGAAAGCCAAATCCAGTTCGGACGATACCAGCCGGCCTGCTGCTGTTCGGTGTAGGCCCAAGCTCTGCCACGGACAGCAAACTGACCGCCGCCGAACTGATCGCCACGGCTCGCGCTGCTCGCGAAGCCACCGAAAGCCGGCCGGATCAACCTTAGTCGCGCAGCGCCTTCCGTAACTCAGGCAAAGCCGCGATCCGAACCGCTATGCGCCGCGCCTCGCTACGTGACATGCGGTCGATGCCGGCTTGCTGCTGCGCATAATCGGCGAAGTAGACGTAGGCCACGGGGAAGCCGTTGGCGTCTTGGATGCAATAGGCGTCCTCAAACTCGACGGCCTGCCACGGAGCCGGAAAATGGTGGGCGGGTGGCTCATTCATGCGACCGCCCTGCCCCGCATCCTTGCTCATTGGCGCCCCAGCGCCTCACGAAGCAAGGCTGCCCGGCGCTGCCGCATGCGCGCATTGTTGATCAACGTCACCACGGACGCGCTCAGGCCAACCAATGCAGCAGGCGTCAAAAGGAATGCCGCGGTGATCATTCTGCCCCAGACCCGCTGACGGCACCGGCTGCGGCGGCCCTTAGGGCGGCTGCCAGCGCGCCAAGGAAGGCGGCTTCGATCATCGTGTAAGCCCAGACGCATCTTGGCCGACAGCGGGCCCAGGCCCGTGCGCCAGAGGTGACAGCCTAGTCTAAGGACCAGTGGTTGACGTATTGTTAACCATGATTGAAAGGGAGGCGCCGCCAGAGTTTGACATCCGCTAGGACGCAAAGCTGACGGTTCAGCACTTCGGCGTCCATTACGGCTACACGCCGCTGCCCGGAGCGACCCAGTAGCAAGGCCCTGCCTCAAGGCGCACACGTACCAGCCTCAAAATTCACCCTCTGGCGGCCTTCGGCGGCTTGGCAAGTGCTGGATGGCCA
The DNA here is from genome assembly GCF_008040085.1 of Methylobacterium sp. WL7. NCBI lineage: Bacteria > Pseudomonadati > Pseudomonadota > Alphaproteobacteria > Hyphomicrobiales > Methylobacteriaceae > Methylobacterium > Methylobacterium sp. WL7. The sequence continues at coordinate 3,174 of NZ_VRVG01000241.1, forward strand.
AATTTAAGCCTTGGCCGTCCTGGGCCTTCTCAAGCGATTTGAGGGCAATACAGTAATTTCCACATCGGGGCGTCTAGCACACTTCAGCAACGGCGTGCTGTGGCTCGTCAGCCTTGAGCTGACACCCGATGAATGGGCGGGGCCCCGTTTGTCACCAAGCACTGAACGGTAAAGACGCCCGTTAACGTTTCGGTATTTTTACGGAAGTATGAGGGCTTATAGTTCGAGGTGATGTCATGCGCGTTCTGCTGATCGAAGATGATGCCACCGTCGCGCAAAGCATTGAGCTAATGCTAAAGTCCGAGAGCTTCGTCACCTATGCAACTGATCTGGGTGAGGAAGGTGTCGACCTCGGCAAGCTCTACGATTACGACATAATCCTCCTCGATTTGAACCTGCCCGACATGTCGGGATACGAGGTACTTCGCAACCTCCGTGTGGCCAAAATTCAGACCCCCATCCTCGTCCTTTCCGGCATGGCCAGCATCGAGGATAAGGTGAAGGGTCTAGGCTTCGGGGCCGATGACTACCTCACCAAGCCATTCCACAAGGACGAGCTGGTCGCCCGCATCCACGCCATCGTGCGCCGCTCGAAGGGCCACGCCCAGTCGGT
>NZ_VRVG01000242.1:0-3716 GCF_008040085.1 Methylobacterium sp. WL7
GCCGTGCACGACCCCGCCGGCTCCCCTGATCTGGCGAAGACAGCGCCAACGAACGTGAGCAGCCGGCGACGCGACCGCTTCGAGGCGGCCCTGTGCCTCCACGGCGAAGGTCTGCCGACCAAGGAGATCGCTCGCCGTCTCGGCGCATCCCGCAACGCCGTGCGCCGCTGGGTGCGGGCGGGCCGGTTCATGCCCTACCGCCGCGCACCGGGTTCGAGCCTGCTCGATCGCCATAGCCCCTTCGTCGAGGCACGCTGGCGAGAGGGCCAGCACAGCGCCACCGTCCTCCACCGCGCGTTGCACGCGCAGGGCTTCATCGGCAGCTATGACATCGTCCGGCGCTGGGCCTCACGACGGCGGCAGGATGCGCCTGCGCGATCACCGTCCGCCCGGGTCCCCTCGACGCGCCGCATCACCCGTTGGCTCACCGCCGACCCGGCCGCACTGTCGCGGAAGGATCGCGCCTTCACCGAAGCGCTGTGCAGCGCCGCGCCGAAGCTGAAGCAAGCCGCTGAGGATATACGCGCCTTCGCCGAGCTCCTGCGCCAGAACGATCCCACCGGACTGACGCCCTGGCTGGAAGCTGCAGCCGCGACCGATCTCGGCGGCTTCGTCACCGGGCTCCGGCAGGACGAGCCAGCCGTGCGCGCCGCTATCGTCGAGCCCTGGAGCAACGGCCCCGTCGAGGGACAGGTCAACCGCCTCAAGCTGATCAAGCGAAGCATGTACGGTCGCGCCGGTTTCGATCTCCTGCGCCAACGCGTCCTGCATGCTTCATGAGCCGGGATCGGCAAAGCGTGATCGGATGCCAATCCTTCAGCACCGAAAGTGCAGAAGAACCCCGTTCCAACGCCTTTTGACAAAGCGGTTGAAGCAGGCGTGGGTACGCTCGACCACACAACGGTAGCGACCGAGCTTGTCGCGCCTCTCGACACTACGACGAGCAATGCGTGGCACGATCCCGCGCGCCCGGCATCCGTGCCGGCGCCATCTGGCATCGTAGGCTATATCGGCGTCCAGCTTGTCTGGATGGTGCAGCGGTCGTCCGCGTCGACCACTCCGAAGAGGCGGGATGGCATCGAGGGTAGCCACCAGCATGATGCCGTCGTGCCGACTGGCTCCGCTTAGCTAGAAGCCGAGCGGGGTGCCGGGCGCGTCGGTGACGAGGTGGCGTTTTGTGCCCCGCTTGCCCCAGTCCGGCGGGTTCGGACCGGTGCTAGTCTGCCATTTTTTTGGCCGGAACCGATGCGCTGTCCAGGCAAGCCCGGCTCCAGTCGATCTCACCCGCCGCATGCAGACGCTCCAGCGATATGTGATGCAGGCGGCTCCATACGCCCGCCGCTTGCCAATCCCGTAGCCGCCGCCAGCAACTCATGCCGTAGCCGCCGCCCATCTCGGCCGGCAGCATCTCCCACGGCAAACCCGAGCGCAGCAAGAACAGGATATCCGTGAGTACGACCTGGTTCTCAATCGGACGACGCTCGCCCTTCGGACGGGGCCGAGGCGGCGGCAGAAGCGGAGCGATCTCATTCCAGAGACCATCGGGGAGAAGCGGTCTGGCCATGCCAAACCAACGCTGAAAGCCTCGCTCCGCGCCGTTCCATTAGGCGCTCTGAGCCGAAGGCGAGGGCTCAGCTTCCCGGGAGAAAGCTCGAAGGCTGATCGAGACAATGCAACAGTGTGAGGGCCTCCTCGACGCCTCCGCCGGCTGTGCCGGTGTCGTGGACGTTACGAAGGCCGAGGCGAACGGCAGTGTTAACCTCCTCGTTCAGAAGCCCGATTCTGACACCAATATGCGCGCCTCAGCTGCCGGCGACCTGTTCAAGGACGTGGAGCTGCGGCGAGGGCGGACGATGGTGCCGGCCGGAGTATGAGCAGGCTTGCGCGACCGCCACCTTCTCAGCTGCGAGCCCAAGATTTTAATATTCCGTATGTAGCACTTTTGCTACAGACCTCATACCTAAAGCTTCTATATTGACTCGCGTAAATTCAACTGGGCTCTATTGATTCACTAGTATCGAATAAATATCATTGTAATTGAAGGCTTTTGATTTGCTTTCACAGAAAACACCTGAATAAGGCAAATCACTTTAAATACATTAATTCGGAGGAATGCAGAAATGTTCGCCCAACGGCGCGACGCCTACGTAATTCAGACTTTAAGCATACCCCAAGCGGCAGATCGGTTTCACGATTTTCGCAGCTTGGGCGGCAATTGTGAGTTCAGCTTTGTACAAAGAAAAGCGGGTTGTGAAGCCTCTGGCTTACTTCGATTTTCCTTCACTCCGATTGAGTCACTCATTCACGCATTAACTACAAACTTCAAGGAATTTGACGCTCCTGGAGATCTCTATTTAGAAGCGAGCGCAGGCAACACCTACTATTGCTTTAGCCGGCGCTACGCCATCTCGTCAAATTTGGCAGAATTTGTTGGCGACCGTGACCCGCACGAAGTTCTTGCGGAAGCTTATAGCCGCATTAAACATCTCAAACTTACGCTATTGGACGAGCTGGCCAATGGCTCAAAAATCTTTGTGCGTAGATTAATTTTAGACGAAACCGAAGAGCAGTTTGATCGACTCGCCGACGCAATACATCATCACGGTCCGTCGACAGTCGTTCTAGTGAAAGAAGACGCAAACGGGGCTTATCCGACATGGGATCATCAAACTGCCCGACCGGTAGCTCCGGGTGTCATTAAAGGCTCAGTGCGCAAATTTGCTCCTATGGAACGCGCTTGGGATGTTGATTTGGAATCATGGCTCTGGCTCTGTGATGACGTGTATACCCTGCATCATGGAGTACCAATAAATACTCTTTATCCAGTGCCGAAAAACCCGCAGGCTACCTTTCCCCCCGACTCAGACTGCACCATCATCAGAAATGCGAAGACGGGATCTGCTCCTACACGCGATCGGTCCCCACAACAGATCTTGAACAAAATAAATTTTACTTATTCCAAGCATGGGTTTGGGCACCAAAAGATTTTTCGGGAGGCGCAATTTTTGCGCTCGTTGGTCAAAATCGCCTTAAATATGAAGACGCGAATGTTTCAAAACGCGAATGCTGGCAACGCGTGTGGGCGGCCGGGCAATTTCAACATGACAATGACGTTTCTGCTCATGTAGGGCTCGCAGTACAGGCCAAGCAGGGAGATCAGATCTGGTCTTACGGAGCCCAGATGTATAGCGGATGTTATCCGAAATTTGTGAAGCGGCCCACTTTCCGGCCCTCAGTTCTTCAACTCCTCGCAAGACGTTGACGCACTTGACCTGCGGCAAATTACCTGGCTGGTGCGTCACATCAGGCAAGAGCATGGCCTTTAGAGATGTCGATGACAATTATAGCCTCTGGCACTATTTTCCGCGGCCTTCGCAGAAATACGCGCGACAAATCGCAAAGGCGGATTGAGCACCCGGTAATCTGGTCAAGGACGTAATGCTGATCAGCCGCGAACAATAAGACCGAGGCGAATAGACAATAGCGGTCGCCCGAGCACAGATTGAAATTTAAGGATGTTTGGCATCCATGCCTTTGTCTGAAGTCTCAAACTGAGTGGCTAAAATTATTGTGAGCGGCCAGTGCGATTGATCAAAAATTCTATTCACGAGAAAAATGGATGACTCCGTCGAGAAATCGATATTACAAGAAACAATTCTTGAGATGCCTCCGATAATATTAAGAACATATATCCTGTTATAATTCAATCGATTTTA
>NZ_VRVG01000243.1:0-3631 GCF_008040085.1 Methylobacterium sp. WL7
GCGCAGGTGAAAGGGGTTGGATGTGATGTAGCCGGTGGGACACGCGCTCGACACGCGCAGCCGTGCGTCAAAGCGCCGTCCGGTCACTTGGGTCCGGGATGCGCCAGGAGCGGACATCAGCCCACCGCTTGGCAGCGAGCAATCAGCTTCACGTGGGTGACCGTCCTGTGTCGACACGAAGCAGACCTTCAGGGATGCCTCGCTGATCGGCCGCTACTTGCCCAGGAGCGGACCTTCTGGTGTTCGAGCGGCGAACGCTTGTGGCAAAGCCGGGATCGGACCGGCGACCAGGCGTCGTCGCAAACGGCCTCCCGCTATGCTCGGCTCGATCGCAGGCGGGCGACTTCGCTCGGTCCGATCTCAAGGTAGAAGCGGATCGCATCGTCGACCAGAGCGTCGGGTGTGATACCCGCCACCTTCGCGGCCCGCGTGACCTGGAGGCCAAGTGCCAGATCGACGCGCAGGGCGGCGCCTTGGCTCGGCAAAGCTGGTGCGGCGGTAGAGATAGGTAGGGGCGCAGCACTGTTGCGCGACTCGAGCTTGCCGAGCTTCGCTTCGCGACGGCCCCGGTGGACGAGAGCGTCGGCGCGCTCATTGAGACGATCGCCGGCATGCCCCCGGACCCAGGTCCATTTCACGTCGCGCGCCGCGTTCAATTCGTCGAGGCGCTTCATGAGGTCGACGTTCTTCACGTCACCCGTCGTCGTGCGCCAGCCCTTCGCCTTCCAACCGCGCATCCACTCGGTCACCGATTTGACGACGTACTGGCTGTCGCACCGCATCTCGATCGCGGCCCCGGCCGGGAAATGCTCCAGACCCTTGATCGCAGCCGTCAGCTCCATGCGGTTGTTGGTTGTGGTGCCGGGCTCACCGCCGCACAGCTCGACCGTGCTGTCCGGAGCGGCGACGACGACCCCCCAACCACCTGGCCCGGGGTTAGGGTCGCAACCGCCATCAGCATAAACGATCGTTCGCATTGTCGCGTCAGCCCTTCCGTATGGGGTGGTCGATGGGAGGCCGCCCTCGGTGCCCGAAATTGGCTGACAGATGGTATCTTCACGGGTCGCCGTTTGAGCCGAATGAGAGCGTCCGGTCCTCGAAGATTTTGCCAACTGGCGAGACGGCTAAGACGGGTCAAGTGGGGTAGAAGGGCGGTTGTTGCGCTAGGGGCGAGCTACAGCTCGCAGGTCGCCGCGTAGCCCGTTTGTCGGCCGAACTAGGCCATTCTGACTCTTCAAGTTTCAAACACTTGGCGGGGCCGCGAAACGTCCGGAAACGCCGTTGTCGGGGTGAGGGGGGCCGCCGGATGGTGATCGCCGCCCAAGAGGTGAGCACGACCGGCATTCAGCAAGGAGGCTGCCGTGTCTGGGGCCGAGCGGGGGCTGGCCATCGTCGGACCCCTGAAGGGCGGACGGGGCCTGACGTGCGTCGAGCCAGTTGGTACGTCGGCGGGGATGGCCGCAGGTGTAGCCGGCGTCGGCGGTCCGCCAGCCGGCGGGGGTAGGCAGTCCGGCGGGGAGGCGCTCTTCACATCCGGTCTGTGCGCGTTTCGGAGAAACATAGCCCCGTCCGGAGTGTGGTGCGCAGGCGGATCCGCCGCTGGCCTCTGTAGCGATGGCGCCGATGTCCTCGCGCGGGTGCCGGTCGCCGTGACGCGTGAGTTACCTACGTCTTCACGTCCGGCTGACAGTGCGCGTCCGAGCGCACAGCGACGTCCTGCATTTGCAACGCGAACTGCCAAAGACTTCGGTCGCTGCCGACGCCACAGAAAGTGGGGGCAGAGCAAACTTGCACTTGATCAGCCAGGCTTTGACTCGTCACCATCTTCGAGGATGCGGCGCCAGACTGGCACATAGTACGGGTCGAGCCGGGCGCGCCGCTCGCTCATATACCGGTTGAACGAAGACGTCGTCGACAGGACAGCGTTGCCAATCGCCAGCCGCAGCCGCGTCTGCCCCGTCTCTTCCAGGTCGTCCGTCTCACGCAGAAGGCTCTGCACGCGGTAGAGGTCGACCGTGCCCCCCGTGATCAGCGCGGAGGCGTCCGCTGGATGATCGATGCCGTCCGTTCGGCACCACAGCCAGAGCAGGTGCTCCGCGTTCGCCAGCCGCGCAGGGACGCCGAACCACGGGCGGGTGATCGCCTTCGCCAGCAAACCGACCTCGGTCGCGCAGACGCAGGGCCGCAGCGTCACCTCGATGGGCCGCGGGCACAGCTTCGGGTCCATGTGCGGCGCGAACCGCACCCGTGTCGCCTGAACGAGATCCGCGGCACGCTCGCGCCCGTCCGCGCCGAGGTCGGCGACGATCTCGATCACGCCGACGTATCGCGCCTGCTCGTGCAGCGTCAGCGCGATGCGTCCGACAACGGCGTAGGCGTAGCGCTCCGCGTCGAGCCGTCCGACGATGTCGCGGAAGATCGCCGGCAGCATCCCCGGCGTCGGGTTGCTTACGTCTTTGACGTCGACGAGGAGCGCCTCAATGTCGTCTGAGCTACCGCCCATGTTGTGTGACCTCTTTAGGTGTTGGTGCGGTAGTGCGCGTCCGAGCGCACCGCGTGGCGCTCCCCGGCAAGGCCGAACAGCCGCACGAGTTCGGCGATTGCCTCCGGCCGCTGAAGGTGCCGGTCGGCGTACAGCGTGAACAGCGCGGGTCCGCGCATGTAGACCACCCGCCCGCGCGGGAACGCCTCGTACTCGTGGCCGGCGATGGCCGGCGGTAGGCCGCGGCGGCGCAGCATCGTGGCCCCCAGCTTGCGCCAGGCCTCCCAGACCTCATGGTGTCCACGGGGGTGGGTGAGGCAATCGCCGTAGGCTTCCGCCCCCGCCAGGGAGGTACGGTCGATTACCAGCACGGTGCGATCGCCCTCTGGCACACCCCAGAAGATGCCGACGCTCGGCGGGGGCTTTGCATTTACGGGAAAGCCGGGGTCCGGACCGGCGGCGTTGTCCGTGGTCATGGCGCGCCTAGTCAATGAGCGGACCGAGCGGGCGTCGGGATAGCATCGAGGGCGATGGCGGGGGGCATTGAACCGAGTCTCCGCGGCTCGGGCGGAGCCGATGAGTGAGTTTCCCGCAAGCCCGACGAAAATTTACAGCTGCGCTTCGATTTCGGCGCGACCGACCGACGCATTACCTGCGCTAGCCCTCGTGGAGTTAGCCCGGGTGGCGCAGAGACGCATCTCGATGGCGACGCATGAAATGCGTCACCTGTGACCGACGGCGATAGAGCGACTACGCTTCGAACGCAGACCGGCCCTGGCCCTACGGGTGGAGGCTCAGGCTGTCACTTTTGATCCACAATGCAGCTCTTGCCATGCCGAGGCCGACATCCGTGCCTTCGTTGACAAGCTAGACGACCATTACGGTCGCCATCGAACCAGACCTAATCACCGAGAAGACACGATCGTCTCGTCCGCAGAGATCCGCCAAAGATCACAAATTCGAGTTGGGACCGGGATTGGGACCGAACTTGATGCAGCCCAAATTGCAGAGCGATTACAAAGACTTATGAGCATACATGGCGGAAGCGGATGGGAATCGAACCCACCGTACGCTGTTGGCGTACCACTGGTTTTGAAGACCAGGGGGGCCACCAGACCCCGTTCGCCTCCACGGGCGGGGGTACGGGGC
>NZ_VRVG01000244.1:0-3541 GCF_008040085.1 Methylobacterium sp. WL7
GCCTTAAGCTGCGTCATGCTATAGTTAAATTTAAATAATTTGACGAGAGTATCTAATTTTCAATTAGGAGATCTTATCTCTCCCACGACAAGGCTATGTGTTATCATCCTTTTCATCAAGCATCCGATCCGATTTTTTCTAATGAAAATAACAAAGGATCTGTCTTACATCCTGAGCTGCGCTACCGTAATACAGCCTGCGAGTCGGTGCGGCGACCATGTCCTGAAATCGTAAAGGACTTCAGAAAATTATAGTCGTGGTATTCGGAACCAATGTCCATGCTGGAACTAACCATAAACAGCAATACTGAAAACCTGCAACTCGGCGTCCTTCACCCGACTGAAGCTGTCCCCCCGCCAGGTTGGTTCATTGGCGTTATATCCGGGGACGGTGAGATAGTTTCAGCATTCGTCCGGTCGGACGGCGCCGAAGGTGCCCGCGATGGCGATGGCGAGGTGAGTGGCCTCTCGTTTCGCCAAGGTCCAAAGGAGGGCTTTGACCTCGGCGAAGACCTTCTCGGCTGGAGCTGTAGGACGGGGGGTAGAGAACCGGTGCGTCAACGGCTTCGATGGCCTTTCGCACCCCGGCGACCTTGTGGGGGTTTAGATTGTCGAGGACGACGGGGGCGCCAGGCTTGAACAACGGAGCCAGGGTGTCGGTGACATGAGCCCGGGAGTGCGTACCATGCGTGGCTCCATCAAGGACGGTCCTGGCGATCAGTCCTGTGGCGTGCAGTGCGGCGGTGATGGTCGTGGTCTTGTCGTACCCGTGAGGCACAGTAATCCAGCAGCAGTCGCCGCGCCGGGTACGAAATAGCGGCGGACCTTCTTTTCGTGACGGTCGTCTCGTCGAGGAAGACCGAGCGATCCGGATCGTGTTCGGGTTGCCCATCGAACCAGCCCTCGTGCGCGGCCCTCATATCCGGCCGCGTCTGTTCTGCCGCGTGGACAGGCCCCGTTTACGGGTGATCCCATCCGTATGAGAAAGCTCCACAGTTTGCTTGTGCTAGCCCGAATGCCGCGATCCCGAGGCCTGTCGCGCAGTTCCTATAGGAAGGAGAGCGGGTGTTCTTTGTGGACCCGATGGATTAGGGCGGCCTTCGCTTCAAAGCGCTGCGAATTGCCGTCGCTGCCTATGCGCTTGCGCGCGATCTGCCCTCCTGCCGGGAGCGCCTATGCCGAAAGACCTGGCTGGCCGTCCCGATCCCCAGGCGTTTGGCTACCTGACGCCGTGATTCGCCCGCTCCAAACGCGGATATCACACGCTCGCGCAGATCGACTAACAGGGTTGAAGGTATGCCGATCCTCCTTCGTAAGCCCATCCAGTGAGACTAGGATTGCCCCCGTTTGGATACTGCTGGCGAAAACCTACGTGCTTATGGGCTAAGCCATGAGGCGCGTGAAGGCGGAGCGCCGGGTTCGGACGGCGGGCGCGTCGTCGATCCAGGCAGCCAAGCGGCTGAGGTGGATCGCGGGGACGTAGGCAGGTGTTGCAGGTGCGTCTTGGCCAGACCGAGATAAAGACTTCGGCGTAGATCTATCGCCCGTACCCGACACAAGAGCGTGCACTCGATGCCGGCTCGCCGCGGCCGACCGACCGCGAACGCCGGTTGGCCCTTGCGTGCCCATGCCGCGGCGAGTGCCTCGTGTTCCTCGCGCAAGTGCAGCGTCAGCAGGCGGCAATCCGAGCGCGAGCAGCACGGCTTCAGGTCGCGGGCTTTGCAGTCGCGTGTTGCGAAGCGGATGCGCATGGCTGTACGCTCGAGGTTGTGGTCGGGACACAGACCCCGGCCGCTGTGCCCAGCTCCGCCAACAGCGACCTGCCGATGCCAGTCGCGTTGGAAGGCCTCGATGGTGAACGCGCCCTTAGTGCGCGGTTGACACTGGTTGACCTTGGGGACCGGCCTGATCAAGTCGAGACCGTGATGGCGCACAGCTCCCACGAGGCCGTCGGCGTCGATGTAGGCGGCGGCGAAATGGTGCGCCGGCAGACGGTCCCTAGCCGCGAGCGTAGCATGCAGAGGGTCGAGCACGGCGCGGTCCGCGACCGGGGCCGGGGTCGTCGCGAGGTGGATGGTCAGCAGCGGATGGGCGTCGTCGCAGGTCTCAGTCACGTCGACCTAGCCGATCCAGGTGGTGGTGCGCTTCTTGGCGTAGTGGACGTCCAGTTCGTCGGGCGAAGCGACCATCGTCAGGGCGGGCGGGTTGCCGCCGGCCTCGGTCCGCCGCAGGACTCGATCGTCTCCGTGTGGTCCGCCAGTGTCTCGTTCGGCGAGGTGGAATTTCTGCAACCAGACCCAGCGCGGGACCGCGACGGCCGGCAAGTCGAACAGCCAACAAGGCGCCGCCCTGGCGTCGATCGCCACGAGCAACCGATGCCCAACTGAACCGACCTCCTCGACGGAGGCACGGCGGGCCGCCTCGTACTGCCGGACAATAAGATTGTCGATGGGGTGGCCGTGGCGCTCGATCCACGTCGGATCGGCTTAGGCGCACAGTCATTCCGGTGCGGCGATCAATAGGGCGTTTAGTGCGGTACTTACAGCTTCAATGGCGCAGCCGAGGCGGTTGAGGCTGTAGACCGCCCCCGAGGGCATGGGTCGCATCGGTGCGCTGGCGGCCACGCTTGGCCTGAAGGCCGCGCTCGTGGCAGAGATTCGGCAGGCCGCCGCGTCGCTGACCACGAGGCGGAAGCGGCACCCATTCAGGACCGAAGCGTCGACGCCGGTATCGAACAAGGCGCGCCGTAACAGGTAATTCCAGTCGATAACGGCATGCACTGCATCAGCGGAACGGCGGTCGGACAGGCTCTCGGAAAACTGCAGCAGCGTGATGAGCGCCAGTCGCCAGGGGTAGGCCGCTGGCTGGTCACCGCGGGCGAACAGGAAGACGAACTGGGCATCGGTGTAGATTTGTCTAAGGGCGTCGCGTAGGCCGAGATAGGCGTGGCCGCGCGGGAACGCGGCGTCAGCGACGACAACGGTCCTATTCGGTACGTCGGCATCAAGCGTGGCATCGGGGGACATCTTTGGACTCCCGGATCACGGAGGGTTCTGCGCCTCAGTCTTAAAAATGCTCGTCATCCAAACCCGCATCAATCTGTCCGCCAACAGTATCAAAGACAGGGTTAATACCACCTACGATCCCCCCATTTCGCTTGGCCGCCTCAACGCTTGCTTGCGTATACCCACCGTCTGGGCTGTTGAGATCGAAGGCTTATTCGGGCATATCTGGAACCGAAAAACCTTCGCTTTGGCGACGCACACTATCAAAGCTGCTACCGAAGAGATGTAATCGCTAATACGAATATAGTTTACGGCCTGTCAAAATGCAATTTTAACCGCAGAGTTTCTCGCAATGAACGCACCGATAGAGGCTGTCCGACAACCTACAATGGATATTGTAGTGGTGACATGCCGAAGAGATCTGCATTTGCTGGTTCTGATGCTAAAAAGCATTGTTGCTTTTAGCAAGCTAAATGGCAGCTTACTGATTTTTTGTGATCAAATTGATAAAAAAACTATTGAAGATATGGACCTTCC
>NZ_VRVG01000245.1:0-3536 GCF_008040085.1 Methylobacterium sp. WL7
TGGCGATCTTGCCGAAGATCACCCGCAGCGGATCACCATCGCCCGACTCGACACCGGTGCCGATGTTGAGAGCCCGCTGGTTAGCGGACATGCCGCCCCCGCCAGGGGTCGAGCCAGCCGTCTGGAGTGACGCGATGAGCGTCTGGAGCGCTGCTGTCGACATGCTTCGCTCAGGTCAGAGAGTGGATGGGGCCAGCAGGCATGTCTGGAGATCCCGGCGAGCAGGGTGAGAGAGTGGAGGGGTGAAGACGTTCAAAAGGCTATTGGATTTCGACCGTCCCGCTGGCCGTGATCGTCAGTCCATCCGCGCCCGGGTACGTGCCGTCGGCGTTCCGGAAGAACACAAACCCGGTCCCAGCGATCATCTGGCCTGACAGGACCTTGCCATTCGAGCCGAAGCCCGTGACGGTTCCGGCCGCGGCAGGCTTGAGCGTCCCCGGCAGCGCAATGGCCACCCATGTGGTGCCGTTCCCGCTCGTCGTGATCGTGCCGCTGACCGAAAAATCCAGCCGCTTGCCGGCGATCTGGTACCGACCGCTGGTCGCTCCGGACACGAATGTCGTCGCTCCAGAAGCCACCATGCTCGGCGTGTAGGTCGTGAAGGCAGCCCCAAAGCGGTTGGGCGCGTTGGTCACGCCGGGCGAGACGAGAGAACCGCTAGCGAACTGGTTGCTGTTCTCGGTAATCGGCACCGTCGAAGACGGGTCGATGAAGATGTTGTTGGTGATATTTGAGGTCGCGTCCTGCACGTAAGGTTTGTGCGAAAAACGAACGCCGGAGATCAGCAGGCCGGATCCGCTGCCATAGACCTCAATGTCGTGATAGGTATTGACAGCCGTCCGGCTGTTGCCGCCGAAACTGAAGCCTCCCGTCAGAACAAGCCGGTAGATGCCGTTTGGGTTGGCCGTGTACTTGATGCCGCTCTTGTTGTTGAGATCGGCCGAGCCGCCGACAACCTTGATGTCGGACTGGCTGATTTCTGCGCCGTACCCGCCCGCTCCCGAGATGTTCGGGTTTATTAGCAGCATCTGCGCATCGTACTGCGACCGAAGGTTGCCCGCTGTGTTGGCACCCCAATCGCAGTTGACGAAGCGCCAGTCCGCGGTTGAGCCTGTGTCGGTGCCGTACAGGTTATTGTTGACGAAGACTGAGCGCGTGAACTCTGCAAAGCCTGGGAAGCCGTTTGCGTGCAGCCCCGAGCCTGGCAGGTTCGTCAGAGTGATGTCGGTCGCCCGAACCCACGCGGGGATCGTGCCGTTGGCGAACTCAATGCCGTGACCGCCAGCGTTACCGCCCTTGCCGGCCTGGCCCATGATCCGAAAACCGGTGAGTTTGATGTTGGCCGCAGGATAGCCCTGGGAGGTAAAATCCGAGCCTGCAGTCTGGATGGTAAGAGCCGCAGTCGCCGCAGAGGATTTCAGCACGAAGACGCTGCTCTGCGAGCCAGCCCCGTCAATCTCAACCTGAGACGCGATCAGCACCGGCCCGTGCAACATGTAGCCGGGCGGCGCTTTGATCCTGAAGCCCTGACCGCCTGAAGCGGCAGACTGAGCGGCGGTGATTGCCGCTTGGATCGCAGCGGTATTATCGGTGCCTGTCCCGCTGACGAAGCTGAAATCGGCCTTCACGCCGCAGCTCAACAGCGACAGGTCCGAACCGCTTGGGATCTGACGAAGCCACCGGCCGGTACCGGAGGTCGGCGCGATGGCCATGCAACCGTCGTCAGCCACGGAAGAAGCTGGCGACCACACGTACTCAGCACCGCCGCCGTCTGCCGTAGCGTAGTAGCCCGAGGTGCGGACGATCGCGCCGCTCAGCAGCGACCCGACCGGCCACGCCCGCAGTGCAGCCACAGACGCGACGTTGAAGTGCGTGGCCGCAAGCCAATCGCCGATGCCGCGAGACGACGCGCCACCAGGCGGGGTGGCACTCGCCCCCGACGCATCCCCGGTCTTATCGAGCTTGCCCGCGATGTCAGCAGCCTTGGCGATGCCGGACAGGCCGGAGCCGTCGCCAGTCGGGTCGAGCTTCCCGCTGACCGCGTCGAGGGTCGCGGTTGCAAGGCTCAGGAGCAACGGATCAGCCATCAGATGCGCCCCGACTTGGTGCGGAAGGCCGCGTGGTCAGGATCGTTCAGCCAGCGCTTCAGGAACTCATCGTCACCCTGCTTGATCGGATCGGAGAGCCGATTGGCCCAGACCGTCATCGGGATGCGGGCGATCAGGGTGTTGCCGTCGCCGTAGCGCTTGCCCTCCTGCGCCTGCCTAATGGTGGCGTTCTCTTGGACAAGCGCCGAGCAATCCTGCTCCGTCTTCCACTCCCATTTCTCGCCGCCATCCGGCAGGTCCGTCACGCGCGCAAGTTTCCTCGTGCGCGTAACGGGGTCGTAGTCCATCACGGCCCAGTCCCCGACGTATTCAATCGGGGGTTCAGTGCCGTCGAGTGTGACGTTCATCCGAGCCATGATGGAGGGCCTTACGGCTTGACGCGCTCGGCCTTGCCGGTCTCAAGGAGGTCCATGGCCTCCTCAGTCGGCAGGCTGACTTCGGTGGTGGCCGGCAGCCGGTACTCACGGAAGTTCGGGCTGTTGGTGTCCTTCTCCCAGCCGTCCGGGTAGTTCTCGAGGGTCGGCCAGTAGTCGGATTTGAGGCGCACCAGCACGCCGCCGGCCCGCTTCTTGGACTTCGCGAGCGCATCCACGCTGGCGATGGCCGAACCGGCGACAGTCGGCGGGGCGATCGGCTGACGACCGTCCATCTCCGAAATCTTGCGGTTGGAGGCCGGGTCGATGCCCTGCGCGAAGGTGTCCGGGATCACGCCGGGGCGAAGGTCGCCCTTCGGGTCGTTGGTGGCCAGAACGGAGGTCTGAACCACGGGGGGGGCGCCGATGACGGGGACTTCGTCGCTGGTCTTGGTCTCGGGCGGGTTCTGGCTCTCGCCGAGCTGGGTGCCGTCGAGGGCGAGCGGCGTGCCCGGAGTGGCCTGAGCCTGGGCGACGTCGAGAGGGGTCTTGGGATCGCGTGCCATTGGTGTCTCCATGGCGCTGCACCCCCACCGGATGACCGGCAGGGGGCGCGCGTGCGGGATGGGTGAGAGTGGAAGCGGTCGGCCTACAGGAGGTCGAACACGCCGAACATCGCAGCCTCGTTGTTCACCTTGAGCGTCAGCTCGGTGACCAGCACGCGCTTCCACGCGTCACCGTCCTTGGCCGGCTTGTCGACGAACAGACGACGGAGGTACGCGACCTCGGCCATCTTGGGGTCGATACCGAGCGCCGCGCCGTTGGCCATCTGGCGGTTCGGGACGACGCTGAGGCGACCGAAGTCACCGATGTAGACGTCTGCCGCCGCGACGATGGTCGCCACGCGGTTGTTCACGTCGTTGCGGGTCTGTGCGATGCCCGGAAACGCCGAGAAGTTGCGCTTCTGCTGCACGGGCAGCATCAGCAGGTTCGGATCGCCACCAGCGGCGTAGGCCGACTGCTGCGCGTCCTTGAGCATGGTCTCGGTGAACGCGCGGGCCGTGCCGGCGGTCGG
>NZ_VRVG01000246.1:0-3523 GCF_008040085.1 Methylobacterium sp. WL7
TTATAATAATGGGCCATTAACTCAGGGTACATTTTATGAGGTTGTAATTGAAAGCGATTCGCCTGTCCCTGGTTTTCAGTCGCAAACCGGCGGACCTTTTTACACATATTCGCTAAATAGCGATCTTATACCTGGTCATTACTGGCTTCATATGGTTCCAAACTATTTGGGAGAGGGGACTCAGGATCTGAATTTCAATGTGAGTATTAATGCATCTGGACTGTCTTTATCCTCTACGCCGTCTAATCCTACAGCTCCGACTGTACCATCTGAGGAAAATCCAACAACACCGCATCCGGGATCGCAGCCAACAGGACCGACATTACAACAGCAACTTCAAGCGGCGCAGGCGCGTCTTCATGACTTACAAGATCAGGACAGTATTCTGAAAGACGGAATTAATACTGCACAAACTGGCGCAAAGCTTGCCATCTTGGGCGCAGCATTTAAACTGACATCTCAAGTAGCGACGCTTGGGGTCGATGTCGCGGTCCTTGCCGGAGCTCCTGAGGCTAGAGCTGCAATAAATGGTACGAAAACACTCCTTGACTACATCAGTGCTCATGAGGATATTACCTCAAGTAATAGTAATGTAGTCGATAAAATTATCGCACTCTGGAATGCTGCAAATGTTTCTGTTGGCAGCTTTAGTGATTTTCTCTCTCATGAAGGAAAAAACTTACTTGGTATTTCAAACCTATCAAATGACGTATCTGCCATCATTAATACTAGTAACACATATTTTATTGGATACAAGGACGCCATTTCGACATATGAAAGTTTAAGCAATCAAGATGTTGGTGTACAACTGCAAATATTGCAAACTCAGCAGAAAATTCAGCAATTACAAAATCAGATCAATGCAGCCGGCGGCGCTGGCGGCCCCAGTAGCGGAACGATTATTCCACTGAACGTCAACAGCTTAATCGACCTAGGTGGCGTAGCCCAAGTGGTAAGCTCAATATCAGGCTCCGGCGTTCTTACCTCATCCATCCCTGCAGTGCTAAATGTAGCACTTGTAGACCAAACCAGCGGCATAAATAAATTCTCTGGCTCTATCTCCGGCTCGGTTTCGTTGCTAGTCAGCGGCACGGGTACGCAGGAACTGTCTGGCGCCAGCAGTTATACAGGTGGCACGTTTCTGACGGGTGGATCGGTCATCGTCTCCAACGCTCAAGCGTTTGGTACGGGAACTGTCCACACGATCGACCCGACCATTCAATTTGCGGCTTCTGGTACTTACGCGAACCAAATTTCACTCGATGTGGCTGCCTCAGGCTCCGGCGCCACCCAGACCACCTCAAACGACCCCACCGTCTTCCAGGTTGCTGGCGGCGTCACCGCAACGCTCTCAGGCAATATTGGAGCCGGCAGCGGCACCAACTTGGAAAGTCACGCGATTGACCCGAACCAGCCGCTCGTCGTGGCTGGGCTCGGATCAGGTGCGACCCTCGTGCTCACGGGCGCGAACGACTACGCGGGCGGTACGACCTTGAAGGGCACCGTCACCCTGGATCTAGCTTCTACTACCCTGCTTGATAGTTCTGGCCATGTCAGCTCAGGCGCCGCAGGTACGGGAAGTATCATCTTTTCTGATGGAGGCCAGGCACTCAAGATTGAGGCCGTCGCCGTTGGTTCGGACAGAGGTCATACCTTCACCAACGCGATCAGCGGTTTTGCTCCGGGTGATGTCATAGACTTGGTGGGGATCGGAACGGCCACAAGTGCGAGCTACGATGTGACGGCTCACACGCTGACCGTCACCGGTGGCACCCAGGTGGAGACGCTCAGCATCAGCGCGGCGCCGTCAGGTTACCACTACAGCGTCGTCGCTGATGGCAGCGGCGGTACAAATGTGACGCTCGTCGCTGATGGAACCACCGGATCAGCGCAGGCGGCGTCGGGTACCGTGACGCATGGCGTCAGCAACCCAAGCGGGGAGGTGTACGCGCTGTACGAGGGCCTGCTCGGGCACGCCCCCGACACCGCCGGCGGCCAAAGCTGGGTCGCGGCGCTCAACGCTGGGACAAGCCTGCACGACATCACGCAAGCGATCCTGTCCTCGCCCGAGGCGCAGGCGCACATCAACGCCAGCGACAACGTTGGCTTTGTCGAGCAGCTCTATGAGACCGTGCTCGGTCGCCACGCCGATCCGGACAGCGCGCACAGCTGGGTTGCCGCCCTTAATTCCGGCACCACCTCGCAGGCTGATGTCGCCAATGCGCTCGTCTTCTCCGACGAGCACATCGCCCAGCTGCAACCGGCTCTCACGGCAGGTGTGCCGGTCCTCGATCCAGGGCTGTCGAGCGCCCAGCATTTGTACGAGGCCCTGCTTCACCGTGACCCCGATCAGACCGGGCTGCAGAACATCTCCGACGCGCTCGCGCACGGTGGCACCCTGCATGACGTGGCTCAGAACATCCTGACCTCGTCCGAGTACCTCAGTGCCCATCCGCAGCTGAGCGACGGTCAGTACGTCGACGCGCTATACCAGGGCCTGCTCGAACGCGCGGGCGACGCCGCCAGCGCCAACAGCTGGGTCGCGGCTCTGTCCAACGGCACCGACCGCGCCAGCGTGGCCAACGCCTTCCTCGACTCGGCCGAGTTCCAGGGGCACTACGCCAACCAGGGCAGCGCGGCCTATGTCGACGCGCTGTACCAGCACGTGTTCGGGCATGCGGGTGACGCGAGCGCCGTGCAGAACCTGGCCAGCCAGCTCGATGCACACAGCGTGTCACGCATCGACGTCGCCAACAGCTTCACCAACTCAGCGGAGTTCCAGGCCCACTATCCGGGCTCGGGCGATGCTGGGTTCGTCGAGAGCCTGTACCACGACGCGCTCGGGCGTGCCCCGGACGCAGCTGGCGAGCAGAGCTGGGTGTATGCGCTCTCGCACGGCACCTCACGGGCGGACGTGGCGCTGGCGATCGTCGACAGCCCGGAGGCGCAACAGCACCTCGCCGCTCAGGTCGGCGCCGGACTGCACGTCGCGTGATGCCTTCGCCGAGGCGGACGTTGATCGCTCTCGTGATCAGCGCCGTCTCGGCGGATGTGACCACGGACCCGAAGTCAGGCCAGAGCTACTACACCGCGCGGATCGCGCTGTCGGGCGCGGAGCTGGCGCGGCTGGGCGAGGTGCGTCTGGTGCCGGGGATGCCGGTGGAGGCGCACCTGCACATCGGCGAGCGCACCGTGCTGAGCTACCCAGTCAAGCCGCTCACCGATCAGGTCGCTAAAGCTTGGCGTGAGCGGTAATCAATAATGCAATTATTGGAGAATTAACATGCAAAGAGTTTGGGTAAGATATGATTTGTCTGTAGAAGAAACGACACAAACCCTGCAAGTACCGAGCTACATGACGAATGTGAAAGGGTATAATGTACCAGTTTATGTTCCGTACGCGGACCCGTATTATTTGCCAGACACTCCTGAAGAATTTATCAAGCCTGGTCGAGGAGCATATTTTGCCTTAAGCACCATAGCTTATTCGAGTTTTTATATAGATAACAATAACTACCTCGTG
>NZ_VRVG01000247.1:0-3474 GCF_008040085.1 Methylobacterium sp. WL7
GAATTACATTCCCTCGTTTTTGGGCACCGATATGACATCGATAGCCTTGATGAAATGGTAGGCAGCTCGCCCAGTGGTAAGACGTTTTTAGACGGATTCGATTATTTCCTTTTTGCCCGCAAATATGCTCGCCGCCTCGCTGATCAACCATTTGTCTTCGGATGTCCTTGGTGGGATATCTGGCTACCGATTCAAGCATCTACGCTTAATATTGATCTCTGCGTAGTGTCTGGGACAATCGCTTACCATCTCAAGCACGAGCAACGTTGGACGAAATACTCTTTCCAGAAATTGGGAATGGAAGTCATCGAGGAACTTAAAAAGCACAACATGACATCCGAAGTTGGCTTTTGCGCAAGGCGAATTGCAAAGTATAGCAGTCTGTGCGACGGCAACATTAGAAACAATATCGAAGAAACCCGCGTCTTAATGCAACTTGTCGAAATGGTAAAATCATTAATAGGCGAGGGCGCGCGATCGATAAAGGGATGATTTATGACCGTAGGTTTTGGGCCCCAATTTTTACATGGCCTGGGCAATCGTTGCACCATTATCAAAGTCAAAAATCGGCGAGAAGCAGCTCTAACACAGTTCCGCATGAGGATTTTTGCGCTATGACATAATGGTGTCCGGCTTGGTAAGGGGGGTCGAACATGGCGGCAGAATCACCTCCTGGCATTTTTTCGTCAAAGTCCGCGATCACCTCGATTGGAACGTTTTCTGAGTGCTCGACGCCCGTCCCGTCATCAGTTTCGATCTCGGAGCCTTAACCGGGCTTCATTTGTCCACTCCCGTCATCGTGTCCTAAAATTGACCGTGTTGAACTCGCTATGCAAATTCGGGCAACTCCTCAAACGATTGAGTACCTCAATGACCACCGCATCTCAATGAGTTCGGAGCGGGACCAGGGCGTTGATGTTGGCGATATATTAGAGTTCGCTCATAGTTGCGAAATCGAACCGTATGTTGGCATCTATGCTGGCAAATCGTTATGCTCGATCGGCTTCCAAACATACAGCAATAGCACGCTCAATCCCCATATCACGATAGGTCGCTATTGTTCGATCGGTCCAGATGTGACTTATCCAATTTACCGGCACCCCCTTGAATATATATCTACTTCCCCTTTTACTCATGAATTAAATCCGCGCGGTCAGGTCATCCGTGTGATGCGAGACATGCGCCCGAGCTACGCCAACATCTATCCGAATCCACAAAAACCCCCGCCAAAAATTGGTCACGATGTGTGGGTGGGTGCCGCCTCGCTTATCGCTGCTGGTGTAACTCTTGGAACCGGATGCGTTGTAGCAAGTGGAAGCGTGGTGACGCAGTCAGTGCCTGCCTATCAGATCGTCGGCGGTAACCCCGCGCAAATTATTCGCCCCCGTTTCCCTAGAGAAATCATCAGTCGCCTTCTCGCAAGCGAATGGTGGCGGTACAATTTTCTCGATTTCGACGGCTTAGATCTATCAAATCCGAATAATTTTTGCAGATCGTTCGAGTTGCGCAAACCAAGCCTGGAACCGTACGAGCCTCCCCCTGCACAATTGATCGGAATCCCCGGGGAACATCTCGACTAGTGTGCTGATCCGGGCAGAGAATTCTCGAGTTGTGTGATGCATGCGAGTCTGAACAATGACTCAGCCCATCGCCGTGTTCCTCGCCGACGTCACCAACTCAGCGCTGAGCTTGATCGTCGGCGATTGATCTCGACCTCTCAAGCATTTCCTACGGGCGTGGATCATCGTGCTCTCAGCCAAGCGCTTGAGCGCGCAGGACGTGGCGCGGCAGACCGGCGTCAGTCTGCCCGCCGTCTGGCGCTGAAAGCAACGCTTTGTCGAGGAGGGCGTTGCGGGCCTGCTGCGCGATAAGACCCGCCCGCCTGGGATCCCACCTCACCCCGCCCGGACGATAGCGAAGGTTCTGGCGGTGACCTGCTCAGCGCCACCCGATGAGGTCGCGCACTTAATCTGAAGTGCCGTCGCGACGCGGGTAGAGATCTCGCCACGCTTCGTGCAACAGATCTGGCAGGAGCATCGCCTGCAACCGCATCAGATCCGCACGTTCACGCGCTCGCCTGACCCCGCTTTTTTCGAGTAGGTAGAGGATGTGGGCGGCCTCTACCTGGCCCCGCCAGCCCGCGCGGTCGTGCTGTCGGTCGACGAGCAGTCCCAGTTCCTGGCCTGGAGTGCGCCCGCCCCGACCGGCCCTCTCGGTCCAAGGCACCCAGCCGTACAGACGAACGACTATACGGCCCCGGCATGCCGACCTTGTTTGCCGCCCTCTACGTCCTCACCGGCACGGTCCTCGGCCGCTGCATGCGGCTTCATCGCCACAGCGCGTTCATCCGCTCCCTCCATACCGTCGAGGCGGCGGTGCCAGCTGGCAAACGCGTCCACGTTATCCTCGACGACTATAAAAACCACAAACACACGCGCGTCCGCGCCTGACTTGCCCGCCAACCGCGCTGGAGCTTCCACCTCACGCCGACCTCGGCTTCCCGACTCAGCGCCGTCGAGGGATTCTTCTCTGCGCTGATCCATCGTTGCCTACAGCGGTGCACCTACACCGGCGTTGTCGACGTAAAGGCCTCGATCAATCGTTACATCGCCCAACACAACCGAAATCCCCAGCCCTTCATCGAGACACAACCTGCCTCTGCAACCTTCGACGCCTTCAGCCGAGCCCCTGAACCAACTGGCTGATTCAGAGCAATTAGCTTTGGAATGCTTGAAGTAAAAGACAATTCTTTCTGTAGATGAAGCTTGCATCGATGTTTGTCACGATGAACTGGAACGCCTATCGAGCGTTAGACACCACAAGACCCATTCATTGACATTGGTAGCCCCTAACCTGGTATGGTATTTGGCTGGCGACGTGGTGATCTTTTCCGGGGACGCCTAGCAGCGGCCTAAGTTCGGGCGCAACGGAGACTACATCGTTGCGAGGATTTGCGTGTTGAGCGAACGGTGCGTCAGACGAGACATCCGATAGAGCCAGTGCGCCGCTGGCCTATTACAGCGGAGGAGGGAGCGATGCGCGCCATCGATGCTGTTCCAGTGTCTCCCGTAAAGGTCGTTTCGGCGATCGCTGAAACAGCATCCTCCACGGCCCTCACACAGTGTCGCAGTGATGTTCCATGCGAGTACGCGCGTTCGCAGCGCCAATCACCTTCCTGCCGCGATAACTGGCTTCGACTGCACTCATTATTCAAACCGGCCAGAAGATCTTCCTATGCAGGCGGTTCAAATCGAATAGCAGCAAAACTCTGAGCTGCTATTGTCGACGACTCATAACAACAACAAATTCATCACCCCGCAATCGCCAGTTAAAAATATATTTTGCCACCAACGCTATACGTTGCGCGAGCCTTTTATGCGCCCTCTCAAGTCCAGCGACGGCTGGCAGGTGGTCAGATATATTCTCAATCGATGTAAAACTATATATTTTATCAACTTTCATTCCAGCCTGCCC
>NZ_VRVG01000248.1:0-3434 GCF_008040085.1 Methylobacterium sp. WL7
CTCCCGTGCGGGAGAGGGTTGGGGTGAGGGACCAGGTCTTTCCGGAAAACGCGCATCCCTCACCCTGTCCCTCTCCCGCACGGGAGAGGGGACCCGCGCCACATCCGAGAATGTGTGAATCCGATAGGCAGAGGGTGGGCGCGTCCTGCCTCGCCCCCCATGACAATCCGCCCCGCCTGTCCGGGAACATCCCCCGCAAGCTCGGCCGGAGGCTCGGATCCGGGCAGCGAATCGGAAAGACCGGGGACGGGAATCTTTCCGAGCCGCGTACCTGATGGCGTTGTCCGTTTATCTCGTCGTCGGCCTCGGGGCCGCGGTCGCCGGGTTCGTGCAGGGGCTGTCGGGCTTCGCCTTCGGGCTCGTGGCCCTGTCGTTCTGGGCCTGGGTGATCGATCCGCAGCTCGCCGCCGTCCTGGCCGTCGCCGGGTCGCTCACCGGGCAGATCGTCGCCGCCGTCACGGTGCGGCGCGGCTTCGACCGGGCCCGCCTCGCCCCGTTCGTGCTGGGCGGGCTCGCCGGCATTCCGCTGGGCGTGCTGCTGCTGCCGCAGCTCAATGCGGACTGGTTCAAGGTGGTGCTCGGCACCCTGCTGGTGCTGTGGTGCCCGGCCATGCTGCTCGCCAAGGACCTGCCGCGGATCACCGTGGGCGGGCGGCTGGCGGATGCCGTCGTCGGCCTGAGCGGCGGCCTGCTCGGCGGGCTCGGCGGCTTCACCGGCACGCTGCCGACCCTGTGGTGCGTGCTGCGCGGCTACGAGCGCGACGTCCAGCGCACGATCATCCAGAACTTCAACCTGACCATGCTGGCCGTGACCATGCTGGTCTATCTCGGCTCGGGCCTCGTCACCCGCACGGCGCTGCCGATGCTGGCCGTGGTGCTGCCCGCCATGCTGATCCCGGTCCTGCTGGGCACCCGGGTCTATGTCGGCCTGAGCGAGACGGCCTTCCGCCGGGTTGTGCTCGGCCTACTGACGGTCTCCGGCGTGACGCTGCTGGCGGCGGCGCTCCCGCGGGTGCTGTAAGGCGACGCCGCATTTCGACCGTGTTTGTCGGGGAGCACCCGGGGCAATCCAATCTGCTAAGGTCTGTCGCGCTACTCTGTCGCCGCGTTGGCCGGACGAGAGGCCCGGCACCGGAGATCGTGATGGCGCGCAAGTATTTTGGAACCGACGGCATCCGGGGCCGGGCCAACGGGGTGATCACCCCGGAACTCGCCCTCAAGGTCGGCCAGGCGGCGGGCCTGGTGTTCCAGCGCGGCGACCACCGCCACCGGGTGGTGATCGGCAAGGACACCCGCCTTTCCGGTTACATGATCGAGACCGCCCTGGTGGCGGGCTTCACCTCGGTGGGCATGGACGTGCTGCTGCTCGGCCCGGTGCCGACCCCCGCGGTGGCGATGCTGACCCGCTCGATGCGGGCCGATATCGGGGTGATGATCTCGGCCTCGCACAACGCCTTCGAGGATAACGGCATCAAGCTGTTCGGGCCCGACGGGTTCAAGCTCAACGACACGATCGAGCATGAGATCGAGGAGCTGATCGATGCCGAGCTGCATACCAGGCTGGCCGGTTCCGCCGACCTCGGCCGGGCCAAGCGGATCGAGAGCGTGCATGCCCGCTACATCGAATTCGCCAAGCGCACCCTGCCCCGGCACGTGACCCTCGACGGCCTGCGGGTGGTGGTCGATTGCGCCAACGGCGCCGCCTACCGGGTCGCCCCCGAGACCCTGTGGGAGCTCGGCGCCGAGGTGATCGCCATCGGGACCGAGCCGGACGGGTTCAACATCAACCGGGATGTCGGCTCCACCGCCCCGGCCGCCCTGGTCGCCAAGGTGCGCGAGCGCCGGGCCGATATCGGCATCGCGCTGGACGGCGACGCCGACCGGGTGCTGATCGTCGACGAGAAGGGCCACGTGGTCGACGGCGACCAGCTGATGGCGGTGGTCGCGCGCTCCTGGCAGGAGGACGAGCGGCTCACCCAGCCGGGGCTGGTAGCCACCATCATGTCCAATCTCGGCCTGGAGCGGTATCTCGGCGGCCTCGGCCTGTCGCTCGCCCGCACCGCGGTCGGCGACCGCTACGTGCTCGAGCACATGCGCGAGCACGGCTACAACCTCGGCGGCGAGCAATCCGGCCACATCATCATGTCGGACTACACCACCACGGGCGACGGCCTGGTGGCGGCCCTGCAGATCCTGAGCGTGGTGCAGCGCCAGGGCCGGCCGGTGAGCGAGGTCTGCCACTGCTTCGACCCGCTGCCGCAGATCCTCAAGAACGTCCGCTACCGGGCCGGCGAGCCGCTGAGCCAGGACAGCGTCGTCAGCGCGATCGCCCAGGCCCGCGCCCGGCTGGGGAATGGCGGCCGCCTGGTGATCCGCCCCTCCGGCACCGAGCCGGTGATCCGCGTGATGGCCGAGGGCGACGACCGCGGCTTGGTCAACGAGGTGGTCGACGAGGTGGTCGAGGCGGTGACCAAGGTCGCGGCCTAAGATCCGGGGTCCCAAAGGGACTGCGGCCCGGCCCTTTCAAGGTGTTGGGCTGAGAGCCAGGACATGGCGTCGAGCCGGCCTGCACGGTCCTTTTCCCGGGCGCATGCAGCGCCAGCGGAATGCGACCCGGGACCCAGCACACGACGGCGCGAAGCGTCCGTCCGATCGACCTGTGCCGCTGGCGCGGCGCTTCGTGTGCTGGGTCCCGGATCAGGTTCCGCTTCGCTTCACCTGTCCGGGAAAAGGCGCGCGTGATCTGCTCAGGAGCGCTGATTCCACGAGGTGCTCACGCGTAGGCGGCGCGCAGCACGGCCGGTGCGGTGGTCCGCCAAGCCGCCAGCAGGGCGGCGCGCAGGGATTCCTCCTCGCAGAGATCGAGGTCGAGATTGGTCCAGCCGCGCCGGCCCCAGGCGCCGTCGAGCGGCGTGAACAGGTCCGGCTCGGCCTCGCACAGTTCGGCCTGGTCCACGGGGGCCAAGCGCAGCACCACCCGGGCCTCCTCGACCCACAGGGTCGCGAACACCCGGCCGCCGACCCGGAAATCCGGGTTGCCGCGATGGACGCCCGCCACCGTCTCCGGCAGCATCAGCGCCAGGATGCGCACGTCCTCGGGCAGCACCGGCTCAGCCCGGCCCACGGGCGGGCGTCGTCGTGATCGTGCGGAATGGTGCAGCCAAGACTAGCAAATCCGTCCCTGGGTTGCAGGTTTGCGGCCCGTAAGCAGCCGGCAAGGCTAACATTTAACGTTAAGCCGGATTTAAGACGTTCGATCCATCCTTCGCCTCGTCATCAGAGCCGGCATGCCAAGCCTCCGGCACACGAGCCCAGTGAAGGAATCTCCATGGCCCGCTCCAAGCTGAACGCTTTGGTGCGCAGCCTGACGCTCGCGGCGAGCGTCGGCGCGCCCTGCCTGGCCGCTGCCGCGGACCTGCTGCCCCCGCCTCCGC
>NZ_VRVG01000249.1:0-3401 GCF_008040085.1 Methylobacterium sp. WL7
ATATTAAGTCGGTCAGCGAGCTTTGGCAATGATTGCTGTGATATGTTTGTCTCGTACTAAAGATCTGACGCATCGGTTGGGGTCGGCAACTTAGCGTTTGATCGCGGCCTGCAGGTCGATAACGTCGAAAAGAGCCGCGCAACCACGCATCGTGAGCGCGGAGAAAATGAGCTCGACTGGGTACATATCAGCGGCGAGGGGCACGGTGAATTAGAAGGTTCAGTGTGGGTGGCGAGCGAGCCGGCTTGGCACCCTAAGAAGTTTGGATGTTGCAGCGTTCTCGAGTATGGCATGGATCGCCGTGCCAAAAATTGTTGCGGCTTCATCGGCGTCGAGAAACCGGATATTTCGCCATTCTAGGGACGCTGCATGGAGCAGCCGAGTACCATACCCGGGGGGCATCTTTAGCGGCAAAAATGTCTTGGTGCCATAATAGATATAGGTGGGTTTGAGGGTCGGTATGGTCGGAGCTACTCAGCTTCAGCGCTTGGAATTGGCTGTTCTCATTGATGGACAGCAAAGCCGATTGTTGAATTGAAGCCTTCTTGAGCCCGACGAGATTTTCAACATTTGCTGCACTGACAAGCAAGCGGGAGCGTTTGAACGTGTGCAGCCGTTTAGGCGGGAGACGTTGAGCGGTTCACGGCTGCCGCACGGAGTATTACGAGACGCCCGCGTCACGGGCTATGGCATGGCTGGTCCGATGTGTGACCTTGCCCTGCGGCTCCGAGGAGGTCATCATCAACACCTCGGCGATCGTCTCGGTTGAATGGGCTGCTGGCCCAGACGCGCACCCGCCGCGCGACGTCCTCATCGCTCAAGCGTTCGGCGAGATTAGGACGTTGCGGGCTAGTGGTGTGAGTTTGAGATTCTTTGGCAGAAGCGTCCGACGCTGGCGAGGATGGCTTCGGCGGGTTTGGTGCAGACGAAGGGCTTCGGGTCGGCGTTGGTGTGGTTGATGTAGTCGTGGATCGCGGCTTCGAGATCGTCGGTTCGTTCGAAGGCGCCGCGCTGCAGGCTTTGGCGGGTGGGAAGAGCGAACCAGCCTTCGACAAGATTGAGCCACGAGGCGGATGTCGGGGTGAAGTGCAGGTACCAGCGTGGGCGCTTCACCAGCCAGTCGTGGATCAGCTGAGTCTTGTGAGTGGCGGCGTTGTCGAGCATGAGATGGACGTCGAGGTCCCTCGGCATGCTCGCCTCGACCTGATCGAGGTAGGCGCGGAACTCAACCGAACGATGCCGACACGTACAACTGAAGATCACGGTCCCCGTCCGAACGTCGAGGGCGGCGAACAGGTTGGTCGTACCCTGGCGGCGATAGTCGTGATTCCGGCGTTCTGGCTGGCCGGGCTGCATCGGCAGCACAGAGGCCGTGCCGGTCAGCGCCTGGATCTGGGGCTTCTCGTCCACGCACCGCACGATGGCCCGGTGCGGCGGGACATGTACAGGCTGACGACATTACGCCCTTGTCGACGAAGGCGGAATCAAACGACAACTTGAAGGTCTCGGTCCTGTGGGGCTGAAGGCCGAAGGCGCGCCATACCCGCGAAACCATGGTCAGGCTCATTCCGACCCGATTCGCCATGGAGCGCGTCGACCGGTGGGTGGCGTTCTTCGGCTGGCCTTCGAGAGTCAGCGTAATCATCGCCTTGATCGCTGTGTCCTCGACGGTAGGCGGCGCACTGGAGCGGGGCAGGTCGACGAGGCCGTCGAGGCGGTTGGCGACGAAGCGGGCACGCCAGGTCGTGACGCTCGGGCGATTGACCCCGAGACTGCGGGTGATACTGGTGTTCGTAGAGCCGGGCTCGGCACAGGCCAGTACGATAGGAGCACGCTGGGCTAGCGCCTGACCGACGTTGCGGCGGCACAAGAGGCCATCCGGTTGCACACGCTCGTCCCCGCTCAGATGAAGTTCGGCTGGTTTGGGACCGCGCGCCATTGCAGCAACCTCCGCTCGGAAGCCCAGCAGACGGCTCTCACGTCCCGAACCGCAAGGAAATCTCCAACTCATACCACTAGCATGGTTGGATCATAAGATCGCATCAAGAGCCTCGCCGGAGGGGCATCTTACTCTCTTGCGCGGTCTGTCGTTGAGTGCTGCAGGAACAGCAGCCAAATCGGCTGAGCTGTCAGCGCCGAAGTTAGTTCCCCACGGGGAGTACTGCCGCCTCGCCATCTCTCGAATTCCATGACCTTGCGCCCGAAGCAGCACGTTTCCCACGCTCGGTGAATGAAAGGTAGCAATTAGAGGGCGACGGCGACGCGAGTGAGAGATGGCAAGGCGGCAGTCCGCCCGCTTCCTGGAATCACTGTGTTCTCACCGGTTGTGAGCTCCCGCATCCCATCGCAGCGTCCTTGTTCGACAGACCCGACGCGATGACCAAGATCGAGCATCACCTAATCAAACCACGGGGCATATGAACGAAAGACTAGTTCGAGCGGATGAACCGCACAACCAAGGACGCGACAGTCGAGTTCAACCATCATGCCGTCCACGACGAGCTCAGCTATCAACCTTAGCCGCTCATGAAGGCCTACATTTACGGACGCCGGCTTACGACCCTAAGCGGCCTCACACAACAAGGATTCATTTGCCAAATCAAGACTTAAGAGCCCGAGCGCCTAAGACTCAATCCGTCACACAACCTAAACCGAAAGTCCAGCATGATCAACGGTTAAATTTGAGAACACACTATTTGTCTGTCAAGATTGTGGCGCTTATTATAGCAAGCTCCGTGCGTTAACCCTTGGCGATGCAGCCCAGCCAGTAACTCAATTTGTAGCTTCTGGCCGCACGAATGCCAGGCAGGATTTATCATAGTTAATCCGGCATCGCGGCGGGTCGGTCACTCAAGCGTTACGCTTAGGCATGCGTCATGGAAAGGCGTGATCGCCTTTAACTGAAAGATGGGGCGATTAGGGCATGTGCAAACGGCGATCGAAACAAGCATCAGTGCACTCTCCATATCATGTAATGACCAGATTTAATTTGGCAAAAAGGTTATTGAGTTGGAACTAACACGACCTAATGTTCACTGAAGCCAACGCCATTGCAATATTCGATCGCGCGATTTTGAGCCTCAACAATGAAACTTGGCTTTATTAAGAACCATTCCGCTAGGAAACTGGCGTTAGGTATCACGCTTTTTCAATTACGTTATAGTGCCTAAGTTGATCAATCAAGGTGCGTCAAAAGCTTATTCCCATGCCAAGTCATCGGCGCTGATGTTAAAAAATTAAGCGTGAGTCGATATGGATCATGGTAAAGCGATTAGGTGCGGTGTGATGAAAAAGGATATTGTAACAGTACTCATTAAATCTCGATCAGGTTTTGTTGCCTATAAATAGCATTAATTAGGCAACTGGGCGGAAACGATTTGTTTAGTGGGCATGTATTACGT
>NZ_VRVG01000024.1:0-54897 GCF_008040085.1 Methylobacterium sp. WL7
GCCCCTCCCCCGCGCCGCCCGCGGCCCAGCCTCAAGCCGCCCAACGGCCGGCTTCGAGCGCCCGGGCCGAGCGCCGTCGGCGGTCCTATGCCGCCTGCAACCGCGCCTCTCACCAGCGCGCCCTGCGCGGCGGCAAGCGCCGCCGGTTCCTGATCCGCTGCCGGCTCGGCTACGAGCGCACGCATGGCCAGCCCGCGCAGCAGAATCCCGGCCAGCCGGCCCAGCCGGGCCGGAAGCCGTGACCGGTCGTCCCGGGCCGGATGCGGCGCGGCGATGAAGCTCATCGTCTTCGACGTCGACGGCACCCTGGTCGACAGCCAGCATCTGATCGTCGCCGCCCAGGGGCTCGCCTTCGCGGAGAACGGCCTTCCCGCCCCGGGCCGGCGCGAGGCGCTCTCGGTCGTCGGGCTGTCGCTGCCGCAGGCGTTCCGGCGCCTCGTCGGCGAGGACGGGCCGATCGCGGACCTCTCCGAGAGCTACAAGCAGGCCTACAATCGCCTGCGGGTCGACCCCGCCTACGAAGAGCCGCTGTTTCCCGGGATGGGCGACCTGCTGGCGCGTCTGCATGCCCGCGACGACGTGCTGATCGGGCTTGCCACCGGCAAGTCCCGGCGCGGGGTGGATCGCCTGATCGCCCATCACGGCTGGGCCGACTGGTTCGCCACCACGCAGAGCGCGGACGACGCGCCCTCCAAGCCCGACCCGACCATGCTGCAGCAGGCGATGGCGGAGGCCGGCTGCACCCC
The DNA here is from genome assembly GCF_008040085.1 of Methylobacterium sp. WL7. Lineage (NCBI taxonomy): Bacteria > Pseudomonadati > Pseudomonadota > Alphaproteobacteria > Hyphomicrobiales > Methylobacteriaceae > Methylobacterium > Methylobacterium sp. WL7. Next base: position 747 of record NZ_VRVG01000024.1, read on the forward strand.
GGACGCTACCATCATGGTCGGCGACACGACCTTCGACATCGGCATGGGCGTCGCGGCCGGTGCCGTGGCGGTCGGGGTCGGCTGGGGCTACCACCCGGCCGGCGCCCTCTACGGGGCCGGGGCGGTCACGGTGGTGTCGAGCGCGGGCGCGCTGGAGGGGTTGTTCTCCGGGGGTGAGACTTAGCTTGCAACGAGGCTCGCCGACGTCCTGGAAAGCACCTATCTGGCATCCATGAGCGATGTGACGAACGAGTGGCTCGGCGAACCGGGCGACGGGGAACGCCCCGACCCGGTACGCGCGGCCCGCGGCCATGCCAAACCCGCCCTGCCCCGCCGGTTCTACAAGGAGGCTGGCTTCGCCGAAGGCCCGGACGGGTTCCGGTTGACCCTCGACGGCCGTCCGGCCAACACGCCCGCCCGCAACCCGCTGAGCCTGCCGACTCGGGCGCTGGCTGAGAAGGTCGCGGCCGAATGGGCCGCGCAGGACACGGTGATCGATCCGGCCAGAATGCCGCTGACACGGCTCGCCAATACCAGCATCGACGGTGTGGCCCCCCGGCACGCGGCCGTGGTTGAGGATCTCTGCGCCTATGCGGGCACCGACCTGATCGCCTATCGCGCCGGAGATCCGGAGCGCTTGGTCTCGGCCCAGGCTGCCGCGTGGGACCCTGTGCTCGACTGGGCTCGCGAGACCTTCGGAGCCCGGGTGATCCTCAGCGAGGGCGTGATGCATGTCGCGCAGCCGCCCGACACGGTCCGGTCGCTGTCCGATGCGGTCGCGGCGGTGGAAAGCCCGTTCCGGCTGGCCGGACTGCACACGCTGACTACGCTGACCGGCTCGCTGCTGATCGCGCTCGCGGTCCTGCGCGGCCGCCTCAGCCCGGCCGAGGCCTGGGATGCGGCCCATCTGGACGAGACCTACCAGGCGGACGTCTGGGGCCGGGATGCCGAGGCCGAGGCGCGGCTGGCGATCCGCCGGGCGGAGTTCGAGGCTGCGGCCGAGCTGATCGTTAGCGTCTGAGCCGGATCTGGGCGGATTGCGCAGATGCACTTGCGCAACATTCCTAGGCGCATTGGTGGGAGATCGTGTCGCCGGCTGACAGGCGGCGAGGATTGACTTAGGGTCCGGCTATTCCAGCCGTCGGACCAACCCATGCGCGCCGATCCTTGCCACGACAGTCGTTTCGAAGACGCGTTGGCTGCGCTCCTGGCCGACAGACAGTCTTCCGACGACGCCGCGGCGGGCCAGGCGCTGTTCGCGGCCCTGTCACGGTTGGAGCGGCAGGCGCTGATTGCCGGCGCCGCTGATACCACTCTGCACAGGATCGCCGAGGCCAGGTTTCTGGTCGGCATCCTGCGCGACGCGATGCGCCCGTCGCGGATCGCGCCGCTGCGGAGCCTTCTGCGGCTGGCGGCGGAGACTCGACGGCTGGCGGAGACCGATCTCGATCCCGTTTAAGGCTGGGCTCGAGTCGGGCGGCTGGCTTCGCCATCCCAGAGAAATGTTATTCGCGCGCGAATTTCGAAGTTTCCCAGGCGTTCGATCCCCCGCCCTGTCATCCCGGGGCCGCGAAGCGGAGCCCGGGATCCATAACCACCAACAGCTCAAGCACTTGCAATGCCGGCGGCGCTGGATCCCGGACTCGCCTGCGGCGCCCCGGGATGACAGAGTGATGGACGCGGTTTGCGTAGCAATACGGGTCTGAGGTGGGTCTCTGGAAACGCAGCAGCGGTCTCGAAAAGTCTCACCCCGCCGGCTGCGCCAGCGCTTCCCGGACCTTCCCCTCAAGCGAGGCGGGCTTGGCCGACGGCGCGAACCGGGCGATCACCGCGCCGTTCCGCGCGACCAGGAATTTTGTAAAATTCCACTTGATTGCCTTGGTGCCGAACAGCCCCGAGCGCTCCTGCTTCAGGTGGTCGAACAGCGGCTCGGCCTCCGGGCCGTTCACCGCGACCTTGCCGAGCACAGGGAAGCTGACGTCGTAGGTCAGCGAGCAGAAGCTCGCGATCTCGGCCGCGTCCCCCGGCTCCTGGGCGCCGAACTGGTTGCAGGGGAAGCCGAGCACCGTCAGGCCTTCGGCGCGATGGGCCCGCCACAGGGCCTCGAGCCCGGCATATTGCGGGGTGAAGCCGCATCGCGAGGCGGTGTTGACGATGAGCAGTACCTCGCCCCGATGCCGCGCGAGGGGATAAGGGCTGCCGTCCGCCGCCGGCACGGTGAAATCGTGAATCGTCGTCATGCCCGATCAGTCGGGCAAATGGCGGGATGCCGCAAGGGCGTTACGCGGCCTTCACCTTCTGCACGTCGAAGCTCGGACCCTGCGGGGTCATCCGGTCGTGCGAGACGATCCGCTCGTCCGGCCCCACCACCCCGAGGCTCACGTCGCGGTCGGGCAGGACGACAGTGGTGGTCTTGTTGACGTGTACCAGCACGTGGCGCCGGAGGGGCACCGAGGCCGCCGCCCAGCGCTTGAGCTGGCCGTAATAGGGCTCCCGGCGCCAGACATTCGCCTGGCCGGGATCGACCTGCACGTTCATGTTGCGGGACAGCGGGTCCAGGGTGAGCACCATCTTGGCGCGGTCGGGCTTCCATTCTGGGCCGAGCCAGCTCTCGGTCATCCAGAGGCAGTGGAACGCCCGGCAATGGTCGGGGCGCGTCGCGTGGATCGCACAGCCCTGGCCGGCCTTGGTGTGGCGGCACCACTGGCCCGCGACGCTCTCCACCGCCGGCACGTCGTAGACCTTGCAGCACAGGGTGCAGGCGCCGCAGGCGCGGCCGGGGGCCGGCTGCGCCACGAAGGTTTCCGGCGCGAGGGTGGGAGAAGGACCGGAAGTGAGCATGAATCGTGCGTCGCGCGGGTCAAACACGGGGGCATGCATCCGGCAAAGGCCGGGCGCAGGGCCGCAGGACTACCTGCACGGGCATCGGGTCGGTAGTGTGGCGGATCCCCTGGGCATGAGGACGGTGCGAACGATGCTCTCGAATCTCGCGACCCGCGACGTCGAAACCCTGCTCCACCCCTACACCAACCTGTCGGCTCACCGGCATACCGGCCCGCTGGTGCTGGAGCGCGGCGACGGCGTCCACGTCTACGACACGGAGGGCCGATCCTACATCGAGGGCATGTCGGGGCTGTGGTGCACGGCGCTCGGCTACTCGAACGCGGAACTGGTCGAGGCGGCCCGGATCCAGATGGGCCGGCTGCCCTTCACCCACCTGTTCTCCGGCCGCAGCCACGATCCGGGGATCGAGCTGGCCGAGACCCTGAAGGAGCTGATGCCGGTCCCGACCTCGAAGATCTTTTTTACGTCGTCCGGGTCCGAGGCCAACGATACCCAGGTCAAGTTGACCTGGTACTACAACAACGCGTTGGGCCGCCCGAACAAGAAAAAAATCATCGCGCGGCAGAAGGGCTATCACGGCGTCACCGTCGCCAGCGCCTCGATGACCGGGCTGACCGCGAACCATGCCGACTGGGATCTGCCGCTGCCGGGTTTCCTGCATGTGTCCTGCCCGCATTTCTATCGGGGCGCCGAGCCCGGCGAGACCGAAGAGGCCTACTCGGCCCGGCTCGCCGTCGAGCTGGAAGAGACGATCCTGCGCGAGGGGCCCGAGACGGTGGCCGCCTTCATCGCCGAGCCGGTTATGGGCGCCGGCGGGGCGATCGTGCCGCCGCGCGGCTATTTCGCGGCGGTCCAGGCGGTGCTGACGAAGTACGACGTGCGGATGATCGCCGACGAGGTGATCTGCGGCTTCGGCCGGCTCGGCACCTGGTTCGGCAGCGAGGCGCTGGGGATCCGGCCTGATTCGATCTCCTTCGCCAAGGCCCTGACGTCGGCCTACATGCCGCTCGGCGGCGTCAGCATCGACGAGCCGCTCTACGAGGCGATGATCGGCCAGAGCGAGAAACTCGGCACCTTCGGGCACGGCACCACCTATTCCGGCCATCCCGTGGCGGCCGCGGTGGCGCTGAAGGCGATCGAGATCTACCGGCGCGACCGGGTGATCGAGGGCGCGGCCGAGAAGGCGCCGCACTTCCAGCGCCGGCTCGCGGCGCTGGCCGAGCACGACATCGTCGGCGAGGCCGGCGGCATCGGGCTGATTGGCGGGCTGGAGATCGTCGCCGACAAGGCCAGCAAGCGCCAGTACGAGCCGAAGGCGGGCGTGGCTGCCCGCTGCGTCGCCTTTGCGCAGGGCGAGGGCCTGATCGTGCGGGCGCTCACCGGTGACCGGGTCGCCGTCTGCCCGCCGCTGATCATCAGCCCCGACGAGATCGACGCGCTGTTCGATCGCTTGAGCCGGGCGCTCGACCGCACCCGCGACTGGATCCGTGCCGAGGGGCTGGAGGCAATGCTGGGCTGAGGAGAGCCGGGCCGCGACACGCGCCCCTCTCTCCTGCACGGGCTACGATGTTCACACAACGCGTTGAGCGAGGCTCGACGCGCCCCCTCTCCCGTGCGGGAGAGGGCTGGGGTGAGGGACCAGGTTTTTCCGGAGAGGTCGCATCCCTCACCCTGTCCCTCTCCCGCACGGGAGAGGGGACCTGCGCCTCACCTGCCCGCGTGTTGCCCAGCCCGATGGGTGAGTCCAGTAGCCCGCAGAGGGAAGAGGGAAAGCGCGTGTTGGCCTTGGAGAGACTACGATCGAAACCTGTTTCGATCGTAGTCACCTCACACCGGGTCGCGCTGCGCCTCCGCCTGCGCGGTGGTCTGGATGCCGGTCGCGGTCAGCGGCGTGATCCGCAGGGTGGTGATCCGGTTCTTGGACTTCCGGATCACCTGGAAGCGGAAGCCGTGGAAGTTGAAGGCCGTGCCCTGGTCGGGGATGGTCCGTGCCTCGTGGATGACCAGGCCCGCGATGGTGGTGGCCTCGTCGTCGGGCAGGTTCCAGTCCATCGCCCGGTTGAGGTCGCGGATCGGGACGCCGCCATCGACGTTGACCGAGCCGTCGCCCTGCGGTCGCACGCCCGAGACGGTGACATCGTGCTCGTCGGCGATCTCGCCCACGATCTCCTCCAGGATGTCCTCAAGGGTGACGAGGCCCATCACCTCGCCGTACTCGTCGACCACCAGGGCGAAGTGGGTCTTCTTGGTGAGGAACGCCTTGAGCTGGGCGCGCAGCGACGTGGTGCCCGGAACGAACCAGGTCTCAAGCGCCAGGGCCTCGACCTTCAGGCCAGAGGCGTCGCCACCCGCCGCGTCCAGCGCCCGCAGCAGATCCTTGGCGTGGAGCACGCCCACGATGTTCTCGAGCGTGCCGCGCCAGAGGGGCATGCGGGTATAGGGTGAGGCCAGCACCGCCCGGACGATGTCCTCGGAGGGCTGGTCGGCGTCGATCGCCCGCATCTTGGTGCGGTGGACCATCACGTCCGAGACCGACAGGTTCGACAGGTCGAGCAGGCCGCCGAGCATGTCGCGCTCGGCCTTGGCGACGCCGCCCTCCCGGTGCATCAGCGCCACCTGCCCGCGCAACTCCTCGGAAGCGGTGAGGATCGACTGGTGCTCGCCGATGGTGATGCCGAACGGCTTCAGCATCAGCCGAACCAGGTGCTCGATGGAGATCGCCGCCGGGCCCATGATGGCGACCGCGAAGGCCACCGGCCTCGCCATCAGGAGGGCCGCCTTGTCGGGCTTGGAGATGGCGAGCGTCTTCGGCAGCACCTCGGCGAAGACGATGACCAGCACCGACATGCCGACGGTCGCGTAGATCACGCCGTTCTTGCCGAACAGGGCGGTGAGCACGCTGGTGGTGAAGGCCGAGGCGCCGATCGCCACGATGTTGTAGCCGATCAGCATCGCGCCGATGAAGCGCTCTCGGATCGCCAGGATGCGGTTCACGATCGCCGCCCGCGGGTCGCCCGCCTGTTCGAGGGCGTGCATCCGCGCCCGGGAGGCGGCCGTGAAGGCTGTCTCGGCGCCCGCGAAGAAGGCCGAGAGCAGCAGTGAGATCACCACGATGCTCGCGGCGAACCACAGGTCGATATGGGTGTCCATCGGTTCCAAGAGGCACGACTCGGGCAGCGGGAAGGCCGCCCATATAGCGTCTCGTTCGGGTTATTGCGCGCCGATCCGGCGCACCGTCCACGTCGCCCAGTAGACCGGCCGCCCGTACAGGGTCGAGGCATCGCGCCCTGAGGCCGTCGGCGCCAGGCGGTCGAGCCAGGTCAGGAGTCCGGCCTTGCCCGGGTAGATCGCCGGGGTGTCGAGGTTGCCCTGCGCGTCCGTCATCCAGAAATGCGCGCTGCGGTCGTAGCGGCCGGTGCCGTCGCCCCCTGAGCGCAGCCCGAGATAAGCCGGCGAGCGGCCGGCCTCCACCGGGTCGGCGTAGAGGGTGAGCGCCCCGATCCCGTCGAGGTCCATGTCGGGCGTGTATTGCAGGCAGATATCGGCCACGGGGCCCCCCGGGGCGTTGGCCGGCCGTTGGCAGGTGTAGGACACCGCCCAGCGCTGCATACCCTTGGCGCGCGCCACCCGCACGACGCTCCCGGGCGGCAGCGGCGCGGCGAGTTTCTTCGCAGCCGACCAGACCTTCGCGGCCGAGAGGTCCTGCGATGTGCGCAAGTAGAGCGCGGTGCGGCGCTTCTCGGGGGCGAGCCCGCAATCCTCGGGCAGCACGTCCGTGTAGACGTAGTGGTAGGTGCGGTCGACGATGCTGATCGAGCCGGCGAGCCCGTGGGTCTCGAAGGCCGGTGCCGGGCAGGACGAGGCGATCGGCTTGCCGGCCTCGTCGGCCACCGGGGCGGGGGTTGGCGGCGTGCCGCGGCCGCCCGGGGTGAACGGCGTCCAGGCCAGCCCGTAGCCGTCCGGGCTGCGCGTGCGGATCTCGAAGGTCTGGAAGTCGAGGGTGCGGGCCGCGATCTGCACCCGCCGCCGGATGTCGGCCGGCTGGTCGGCGGTCTCGTCCCGCTCGGACTTGCGGCGTCCGCGCCGCCGGCCCGCCGGCTCGGGGTCCGGAGCGCCGCCGACATTCACCCGCTCCTGCCCGAGCAGAAAGACGTAGCTGTAGGCTTCCCCGGCCCAATCGCGGCCCGAGACCGCGATCGGGTCGCGGGGGCCGATGCCCTCTGCGGTGGGAAGCGGCTCGGACCAGCCGCGGCCTCGCGCACGCTCCTCGGGGAGATCGACCCAGAACCGGTCGGCCGAAGGCGGCAGCGTCGTGGCCAGCGCCTCCGGGCTGCGCCCGGTGCGGAGCGACCCGCCGTCGCGACTGTCGGTGGCGCGCCGCTCCGGGCAGGGCTCGTCCCGGCGGCGCGACGCCAGCGGGCTCTGGCCCTGGAAGATCATCTGCAGCGGCCCAGGCGCCTCCGCGCGCGGCAGCCGCAGGATCTGGACCCCGCGCACGAACGCGCAGGGCGCGGGCGCGATCAGCACGCCCTCGGCCTCGGCCCCGTCGCGGCAGATCTCCAGCCCGCCGCCCCCGGTGACGTAGCAGCTCGGCGCGCTGGCCTCTGCGGCCCGAGCCTCGGCTGGACGCGGTGCTGCGGTGAAGCCGAGCGCCAGGGCGCCGAGCAGCGCCGCCGCCCGCGCCGGCAGGCACCGGGGCTTGTCGAGGTTGTTTGACTGACAATCCACGGTATCGACAGGCGTCGTCGCGGCGGCGTTCAAAGATGTCACGTCTATCGCCGCTGTCGTTCGGGTTGTTGGAAAGGTTCGGCAGCCTCTAGCCTATGGTCCGGCAAGCGGAAAGTGGCGCGGACCACGCATGCCCAGGCCGGCGACGCACCTGTCGCGTTCGGCGGAGCGAACCCGGCGGCCACTCGCCCGTTGTCGCGGCTTGAGGGCGGAAACGTCCGACCCCGTTAGAGTCCGGAGACCAGCGCATGGATATCGCCGTCGAGACCGTCACCGACATCGTTCTGCGGCTGCGCGCCATCGAGGTGAAGGAGGGCAACACGGATCCGGATTCGGGTTCGAACCCGATCGACGACGGCTCCACCGACGTGCTCACCTCGGGCACCGACGACGCAACGGAATCCGAGGTCCGCGGCGCCATCGCGGGCCTCGACGACGACGCCCGGGCCGAGCTGCTCGCCCTGCTGTATGTCGGCCGCGGCGACATGGAGCCGGAGGAGTGGGGCGAGGCGGTCCGCTTCGCCCGCGAGCGCGAGGCCGCCGGCGAAGGCGCGGTGAAAGAGTTGCTGAGCGCGCCCGATGCCGGCGACCTGCTGGAGGAAGGCCTCGACGCGATGGGGCTGACCCCCGAATTGCCGCAGGCCTGAGCCGCTCATCGGAGACCGGCCCCATGGCTTCCCGGGTCCGCCGCGGCGCCACCAAGGCTCTGCGGGTCCTAACCCGTCCGGTCCGCCGCGCCCAAGGGCACGGCGGCACCGGCCTCGGCGGGCTCGTCGTCGAGCCCTACCGCGGCTACGGCTCGCGCGACGAGATCTTCATGATCGGCCGGGTGTTCCGGCAATCGCCCGGGATCCCCGGAGAGGACCCGGATTCCGTCAGGGCGCAGTGGCGCGACCTGCGCCGGCGCATTGCCCGGCGCACGGTGGCGGGCGCTGCGATCACAGCCCGGTTCGGCGGGGACGCGACCCGGGTCGAGACCGACCGCGACGGCTATTTCCGCCTGCGCCTTCACCCCCGCGACCTGCCCGGCCAGCCCGGCGCCTGGCACCCGGTGGACCTCGTCCTGGAGGATACGACGCCGATTCCCGCCGAGGGCGCGGTGTTCATCCCGCCCGACGGCTGCCGCTGCGTGGTGATCAGCGACATCGACGATACGGTGATGCACACCGGCGTCGCCAACAAGCTGAAGATGCTCTGGCGGCTGTTCGTGGAGGATGCCGACAGCCGGGTCGCGTTTCCGGGCGTCGCCGCCCTGTACCGGGCCCTGCACGCGGGCGCCGGCGGGTCCGAGGGCAACCCGATGCTCTACGTGTCCCGCGCCCCCTGGGGCCTCTACGAGATGCTGTCCGAGTTCTTCCAGCGGCACGGCATTCCGGTGGGACCGGTGCTGTTCCTGCGGGAATGGGGCCTGTCCTGGACGCACCCGCTTCCGCGCCGGGCCACCGATCACAAGCAGGCGCTGATCCGCCACATGCTGTCGCTCTACCGCGACCTGCCGTTCGTGCTCATCGGCGACAGCGGCCAGCACGATCCGGAGGTCTACGCCCAGATCGTCGAGGAGCATCCCGGGCGGGTGCTCGCCGTCTACATCCGCAACGTCTCCAACGACGCCGCCCGGGTGGAAGAGATCGTTCGCCTCGCCGGGGCCGTGGCCCGGGCGGGCTCCAGCCTCGTGCTCGCCGCCGACAGCGTCGCCATGGCCGAGCACGCGGCCGGGATCGGGCTGATCACCGCGGACGCGGTGGCCCGGGTCGCCGACGAGCATGCCGGCGCCGACACCCCGCCGCGCCGCGAGACCGCAAGGATCACCGCCGAACCCGGCGAGACCACCAGCGAGACAGCGATCTCGCCCGACGCCGTTGCGGATGCCCTGGTCGGCGACGGAACCGTGCCGGCCACCGTCGTGGTCGAGCCGGAACGCCCGGCCTCCCTGCCCCGAGCGGCGCTGTGATGGTTTGGGGGCGATCAGGCGATCTCTCGGGCTTGCGGCAGCCCTCACCGTCATTGTGAGCATCGCAACCTGGTGCGGCGGTCGATCCCGGAATGTGCTGCGGCTCCGGTGCTGCCGGGCATGACTGAAGAGATCCGCGGCTCTGCCCGATCAACGGCGACTGCATCGGCCTGCCGACCGCAATCGTGATCGGCGGGATGCCCCACCTGTTCCCGTCGAACATGGTGCGAACGCATCGCGGGTTGCGCGCGGCCGGGATCGAGGCCGGTCTTCAACGGTTCGAGAGCCTATCGCACGCGCAGTACCTCGCGGCCCCGGGCACCCCGGAGACCAAAGCGGTGTTCGGCGAGATCACCCGGTTCCTGAACGCGCATCTGGCCCGCTGAGAGCCCGGGGCTCGGCACCTTGTGGTGAGGGACGCTCTCCCCATGTTGCAATGCAGCATTTCAGAGAACGCGCTTCTCGTTCCGAGCGGGCCTCCTAAGTTGGAGCGCTCGCGTGCCGGCCCCCACTCGTCTCGATCTCCGGAGCCCATCCGTGCAAACCTACACCCTCGCGATCGCCGATGGCGTGCTGTTCGCCTGCCTGCCCGACGAGGCCGACATCTCGGCTGCGATCACCGAGGCCGCGGCCACCAATTATGGCTTCGGCCTGAGCCTCGACATCGTCCGCGGGGCGACGCTCACGAACGCCAAGGCGCCGGAGGACGAGGTCGTCTGGCAGGAAGGCTCGGACAGCGAGCTGCTGGACGAACAGGGGCGCCGCTACCGCTACGCGGTCCGCCGCCACTCCTGATCGTCACTGCACCAGCACGGCCTGGCTGCAGAGGGTGCCGTCCATCTCGACATCCGCGTAGCCGATCCGCACGCCGAGGCTGCGCAAAACCTGATCGAGCACCAGGTCGAGGGGCGCGGCGGCGAGGCTGAGCGTCGCGGCGAGGGAGGTCTGGAGCAGCGGGGTCAGCCCGAAGCCGTTCAGGTTGAGGCTGAGATTGCCCAGCAGGCTGCCGGTCAGCGATTGGGCGACGTTACCCGACGAGACCGTGCGCGTGGTGTGATTGGCGATATCGGCCTCCGTGAAGGTCAGCGTCTGGGTCGTCGCGCCGATATTGGTCACCGTCCGGCCGCCGATGTTGATCAGCGGCAGCCCGATCAGTACGGCCGGCTGCGACAGGTCCGGGCTTGTGGTGCCCCCGTTGATCGAGGCGCGGTTCACCGCCGCGATCGCCAGGGTCGCGACGCCGGTCTGCACCTCGATGGTGGCCTGGCGTCCGCCGCCTGACCCTGAGCAGGTGAGCGTGCGCAGCGTCCCTTGAGCGGACGCCACCTCGGCATAGACCGGCAGGTAGATGGTTCCGAGCCCGAGCGGGGCCGAGACCGTAGCCTCGATCAGCAGCCGGGTCTGGGCGGTCTTCACCGTGGCGTTCGGGCTTCCCGGCCGGACCCAGCCGGAACTGCGGCGGCGTTCACCAATCGCCAGGGTCAGCCGGGTCGAGAGCAGTCCCGGCACGGTGGCGCCGAGATCGATCGCCACCTGGTTCTGCCCGTTGGCCAGGGACGCTGTGGCGGCCAGGAGATCCATCACCTGCACTGACGGGCCTGCCAGGCCGCGTCCGGGGGCCAAGGCCGCCACGTCGCCCAGCGCATCGACCTGGCCGACCGGCACGAGGTTGCCGGCGTTCGGCAGCGCGTTGAGGATGCTCGAGAGGGCCGCCACGGTAGCGGAACTGCCCTGCGCGGCGACCCGTATCGCCATCAGGATCTGCCCGACGCTGGCGTTGGCCTTCACGATGTCGGTGTAGTTGGCCGCCTGTAGGTTGAGGCTCGCCGCCAGCGCGTCGAGGACGCGCAGGCCGTCAACCTTGGCGCTGGCCAACGCGTTGTAATCGCTGACGCCCAGCGACAGCTTGGCCCCCAGCAGGGCCCCGAGGACGGCGTTGGCGATCCCGCCGCTCAGACCCGCGGTGCCCGAGCCGATCGTGAACGCCGCGAATTGCGCGCTGGCCGCCGTGCCGGTGACCCGGATCGGCACGCTGCCGGGCAGCCCGATCGCCCGGCCGAAGGTCACCGGGACCGTGGTCGACAGGCCGACCCGCACGGCGTTGGCCGGGCTCGCTCCGGGGTTGAACCGGCTACCGGGGGCGACGTTGGGGGCGCTGGCGTCGTAACCGCCGGTCGCCACCGTCGCCTGCGCGGTCCCGTAGCCGTTGTCGCCCAGCGAGCGGCGCGCCACCGTGTCCGCCTTGGCCGGGTCGACGGCGGCGAGCATCGCGGCGATGTCGGCCGCGCCCTGCGCCTTGCGGCGAGCCTGGAACACCTGGCCGAGATCGATCCCCACGGCGCCGGCGCCCATCAGGAGGGAGCTGCCGAGCGCCACGAGGATCACCACGTTGCCGCCCCGGGCCTGGCCGAAGCGCCGCGCCCGTGCGACCGCCCACCATAGTCGGCTCACAGGCCGCCCTTCCGGACGCTGATGCTGCTGCGCAGGACGCTGGGCAGCATCGGGATCAGCTTTGAGAAGACGTTGATCCCCAGGGTGTTGGCGTCCAGCGTGACGGTGACCGTGTAGATCGTTGCGTCGCTCGGATCGGGCCCGACCTGCACGGCGACGCTTCCCGGGCGGAACATCGCGCCGCCGCTAAGGCTGCGGTTCACCATGGTCTGCGCCAGGGTTGCGCGCTCGACATCGGTGACGCCCGCGATGGAGGCGCGGGCCGCCTCGGCCGCGATCTGACGCAGGTTGTGGATGGCGCCCAGGCAGATTCCGAAGGCGGTGATGCCGGCAAACAGCATCAGCAGCAGCGGCGCGACGAGGGCGAACTCCACCGCCGAGCTGCCGCTCCTGCAGGCTAAACCGGACCGACCGCCACACCGAAGCCTTTGGAGCAAGCCCATCGAAACGCCCTCCGGGTGCCGAGCCGCCGCGGCGGCTGCACAACCCATGGTCGCATCGATCCTCTAATCAAAGGTTGTGGTCATCGTCCGAATTCCAGTGTTTCCGGGCGAATACGGACGATTAAATTTCTACCGTCGGTCGCAGCGTTCCAATTCCCGACGGGTCGAACGTCGCGCTCTTGATGATGACGTGAACGGGGCGTCCGGGGGTCAAGCCCAGTTCGCGGACCGCCGCCGCCGTGACCCGCGCGGCCACCAGCGCGCCGTTGCAATCGATCTCCACCGCGACGTCGGCGCCGCTCGGGGTCACGGTCGCGACTTGGCCGGAGAGGATATTGCGGGCGCTCAGGCCTCGAGGCCGCTCGGTCGCCACCAGCACGTCGCGGGCCGGGATCCGTACGCGCAGCCGCGTTCCGGGCGGACGCATCGCCAGGCCCGGCACCAGCAGCTGCCCGGCCGTGCCGGTCAGGCGGGTCAGCCCGGTTTCCGGATCGGCCCCCGCCACGACCATGTCGAGGAGCGCGCCGGCTTCCGCCTCGTGGACCGGCACCAGATCGGACCGGCGCAGGATCGCCTCGGCGGGGCCGGCCGCCGCCACGCGCCCGGCTTCCAGCACGATCACCGTGGTCGCGAGCCGCGCCACCTCGGCCACCGCGTGGCTGACGTAGACGACCGGCACGCCGGCCTCGTCACGCAGGCGCTCGATGTACGGAAGGATCTCGGCCTTCCGGGCCTCGTCCAGGGCCGCCAGCGGCTCGTCCATCAGCAGCAGGCGCGGCTTGGCGAGCAGCGCCCGCCCGATCGCGACCCGCTGGCGCTCGCCCCCCGACAGGCCGACGGGGCGGCGGTCGAGGAGATGGCCGATCCCCAGCATCTCGGTCACCGCGGCAAAGCCGGCCGGGTCGGCGGGCCGGCGCGCGAAGATGCGGCCGTAGCCGAGATTGCTCCGCACGCTCAGATGCGGGAACAGCCGGGCGTCCTGGAACACCACCCCGACACGGCGCCGGTGCGGCGGCAGGAAGACGCCCGCCGCGGTGTCGACGAGCGTCGCCCCGCCGGCGACGATCCGACCACGATCCGGCCGGGCCAGCCCGGCGATCAGGTCGATCAGCGTCGTCTTTCCCGATCCCGAACGCCCGAACAGGGCGGTCAGTCCCGGGCCCGCGGCGAAGGCCGCATCCAGCGCGAAGGCGCCGCGCCGGAGCTGTACGTCGACGGTGATACTCATAGCCCGTACCTCCCGCGGCACGGGCGGCGGCGCAGCGCGTTGGCACCGGCTACGGAGCTTGCACGATGATCACGGTCCACCACCTCGAGAACAGCCGTTCGCAGCGCGTGCTGTGGCTGCTGGAGGAACTCGGCCTCCCCTACACGGTGAAGCGCTACGATCGAGATCCGCAGACCATGCGGGCGCCTCCGGACCTCATCGCCCTCCATCCGCTCGGCAAGGCGCCGATCATCACGGAGGAGGAAACGGTGGTGGCCGAGACCGGCGCCATCGTCACCTACCTGACCGACCGGGCCGGCGGCGCTCTGGTGCCCGCCCAGGGAACGCCCGAGCGCGGGCGCTACACCTACTGGCTGCACTACGCCGAGGGCTCGGCCATGCCACCGCTGCTGCTCAAGCTGGTGTTCGGTCGCTTGGCTCCGCAGAGCCCCTGGGCCTTGCGGCCCCTGGTCCGCGGGATCGCCGACACGGTGCTCAAGAGCTTCGTCGATCCGGATCTGCGGCGGCACGCGGCGTTCTGGGATGGGGAACTCGCCGACAGGCCGTTCTTCTGCGGCGGGGAGTTCACCGCGGCCGACATCATGATGAGCTTCCCGCTGGAGGCCTTCGCAGCCCGCGGGACCGGGACCGGGCCGCGGGTCACGGCCTGGCTCGCGCGGATCCATGCTCGCCCGGCCTACCGAGCGGCGCTGGAGCGGGGCGGCCCCTATGCGTACGCCTGAGCGGCGGTTGCACGGGGCGGCGGTCTGGCGTCTCGCCATCAGCCCGCCTGCAACCGGCGCGCAGCGCGGGACGCCAGGAACTCCGAGACCAGCAGGGCCGTCACCGACAGGGCGACCGAGATCAGGGTGAGGCGCAGGGCCGGCCCCTCCCCGCCCGGGACCTGGGTCAGCGTGTAGATCGCCGAGGGCAGGGTCTGGGTCTCCCCGGGGATGTTCGACACGAAGGTGATCGTCGCCCCGAACTCGCCCATCGCCTTGGCGAAGGCCAGCACGGCACCCGCAATGCAGCCCGGCAGGCTGAGGGGCAGCGTGACGGTGAGGAATACGACGAGCGGGCTCGCCCCGAGGGTGCCGGCCGCCTGCTCGAGTCTGGGATCGACCGCCTCGATCGACAGCCGCATCGCCCGCACCATCAGGGGGAATCCCATCACCGCGCAGGCGAGCGCGGCCCCGGTCCAGCGGAAGGCGAAGACGATGCCGATCTCCGCGAGCGCGCTCCCGAGGAATCCACGCCGGCCGAGCGCCAGCAGCAGCAGGTAGCCTGTCACCACCGGCGGCAGGATCAGCGGAAGGTGGACCAGCCCGTCGAGCAGCGCCCGCCCGGGGAACCGGCGTCGCGCCAGCAGCCACGCCACCGCGAGCCCCGGCAGCAGGCTCGCGAGGGTCGCCACGCTCGCCACCCGTAGGCTCAAGGCGACGGCGTTCCAGGCGTCGGGGGGGAGGTCGAACACGACCTTGGACGCGGGCGGCTACTGGCTGGCGCCGGGCTTGCCCATCACCCTGAAGCCCTGGCGCTCGAAGGAGGCCTTTGCCGCCGGGCCGCGCAGATACGCCAGCAAGGCGGCTGCATCGGGGTTGCGCGAATCCTTGATCAGCGCGGCCGGATAGACGATCGGCGGGTGGCTGTCGGACGGGAAGGTCGCGACCACGTGGACGCCCGGCTCGGCGGCGGCGTCCGTGGCGTAGACGATGCCCAGCGGCGCCTCGCCGCGGGCCACCAGCAGCAGGGCCGCGCGCACGTTCTCGGCCTGGGCGACCTGCCCCTTCACGGCGTCCCAGGCCCCGAGCTTCTCAAGGGCGGCCTTGCCGTACCTGCCCGCCGGGACGGCATCGATCGTGGCCATCGCCAGCTTGCCGCCGCCGAGGATCCGGGTGAGCGTCGAGCCGAGGTCCGGCGCCAGGGCGATCTCCGGGTCGGAGCCGGCATCCTTCGGCCCGGACGCGATCAGCACCAGGGCGTTGCGCAGGAGGTCGACGCGCGAGCCGGGCTTCAGGCTGCCGGCCTTCTCTGCGTCGTCCATCCAGGCCTGGTCGGCCGAGATGAACAGGTCGGCCGGCGCCCCGGCCTCGATCTGCTTGGCCAGGGCGTTCGAACCCGCATACGCGATCCGGGTGTTCGTACCGGTTTCCTTCGTCCAGCTGGCCGCCGCGTCGTCCAACGCGTTCTTCAAGCTCGCTGCGGCGAAGACGACCACCGGATCGGCCGCTCGGGCCGGCCTTGTCGCCGGGACGAGGGCCAGCACGGCGAGCAGCGTCAGGATCCGTCGGGTGGGTGGCATCGGCTCGGGCATCCCCTGGCGCGACCCGTGAACCGGCCGCCTGCGCCCGGGACCTTAAGTGCGGCGCCCCGGCGGGCCAAGCGCCGTTCAGTTGCGCGACGTCTCCCGGCGCTCCCGTGGCGCCGCCTCGGCCCGGTGAAGCCGGCTCAGCAGCACCAGCAGATGGCCCGGCAGCGGGCCGTCCGGCGCCGGTCCGCCGAAGAGCCGTTCACGGGGTAAAGGGCGGACCGCCCCATCGTTGACGATGACGGGCTCGCGCGGTCCGGAACGCCTGGGCTTGGTCACGCTGTACGCACCCTGCTTGATCACGCAATCTGGCGGAAGCCGGCAAAAACGTCGGCCCCAGTCGCCAGTTCCGTGGGCGATCTGTGGATTCTGTGGTTAACGCTTGGACACCCTGCCGCATTCCTAGGCGCCGCCCGCAGCGAATCCGGAGTGCGTGGACCGCCTCACCAGGTCCGAATGTCGCGCCGCCCGTGCTGCTCGGCTTCGGGCGCCGGACTCATCCCGGCCGCGACCAGGATGGCCCACAGCGTGGCCACGAGGGTCGTCGTGAGCGTGACGGCGACGCTGACGAGCAGGGGTGAATTCATGGCGACGCTGTCATCTGTCAAAACGGGCGCGCCGGCACACGAAGCGCGGCGCGCCAGAGTTGAGGGTCTGGCCTTGGGGAAGCCGAGACTGTTGTAATCAGCGAAATCCTGCACGGAAACTGATTTAAATCGATTTCGGTCCGGCGATTGTCAGATGTGTCGACGCAGCAACAAATCGGCAATCCTCGCCTCCGACGTGGCGAGATCGCGGCGCCGGATGCGGTTTTTTTCGCATCTGCCCCTGTGATGCGGCGCGCTCCGGGGCTACAGCCCGGCACCATGCTCGAAGGTCTGCCACCCCACCGCCCGACTCACATCCTGCGCCTGACGACCGATGAGCGGTCGGCCCGGGCCATGACCGATCTGCTGGGCGAGATGTTCGATCCCACCGAGACCGCCGTGGCGGCGTTCGAGGATGCGGATGGCTTCACCTGGCGGCTCGAGGCCTACTTCGCGGACGCTCCGGACGAGGATTACGTCCGCGATCTGATCCGTCCGGTGATCGGGGACGAGGCGGACGTCGCCGAATTCCGCACCATCGAGGAGCGGGATTGGGTCCGGACATCCCTGGAGGGGCTGAATCCGGTCCGGGCCGGCCGCTTCCTCGTCCACGGCGCACATGACCGCGATGCGGTGCGCGGCAACGACCTGCCGATCGAGATCGAGGCGGCCCTGGCGTTCGGCACCGGCCATCACGGCACGACCCTCGGTTGCCTGCGGGCGCTGGTCGCGGAATTGAAGCGACGGCGTCCGGCGCGTGTCCTGGATGTGGGCACCGGGACCGGGATCCTGGCTTTCGCGGCCGCCAAGGCGTTGCGGCAGCCGGTGGTGGCGGGCGACCTCGACGGCGAGGCGGTCCGGACCGCCCGGGAGAACGCCCGCCTCAATGGCCTCGGACCCTATCTCAAGCTCTACGAGGGCCCCGGCGTGCGCCATCGGCTCGCAGACCGGACCCGGCACTTCGACCTCGTCTTCGCCAACATCCTCGCGCGGCCCCTGCGCCGCCTCGCCCCGACCCTGTCGCGTGTGGTCGCCCCCGCGGGCGTGCTGGTCCTGTCCGGCCTGATCGAACGCGACGTGTCTGGTGTGCTCTCGGCCTATCGCCACCAGGGCTTCCATCTCGTGAGAAGCGGCCTGATCGAGGGCTGGGTCGCCCTGGTGCTGACCCGCGGCGGTGCGGCGAAGCGGCCCCGGCGCTGAACCGGGATCCGGGCCGCGCATTGCCCGGGCATGAGCCAGATTCCGCGTCCCGATCCGCCATCCGATCCCATCACCGAGGGCGCGCAGGCCCGGGCCCGGGGCCGACCGAAAGATTCCTGTCCTTACCCGGCCGACTCATCCGATCGCATCGCTTGGCTGGAGGGTTATAACGGCGTACCCTCCGGCAAAGCCCCGGATCTGCCGATCGCCGACGCCTGATTCCGGCGCCCCGCCGGAAATCCCAGGCAGTCCCTGCGCTATCGCGCGGTCCGGAGCCGTCCCGGCCCCCTCCATCCTTCCGGCAACGTCTCGGCGACCGGGCTGTCCGCACCGTCCGCGTGTGCGACCGGGGCGCCGAGCGCGGCCATCAAGACACGCAGACCCTCGACCCACTCCTCCGCCTCCGCGAGCGACGCGAAGCCGTCGCGCCGGATCACCGTATCCGGCTCGATCGTGGTGATGGCGTCGAAGAGACCGTCGGGTCTGTCGCTGATCCGGTAGAAGACGCGGCGTGGCATGACCTGGGAGATAGGGCAAAGAACTGGCGTGATAAGATTGCGCGCGACTCTAAACCATAGGTTACGCCTGCGAGCATCATCCGAAAGGTGGGTGGACGGTTCGAAAAGCGGGGCTGCGCGCGATCCGCGCGTCGATTCCGCCCGGTTGCGACGATGGACCGGCCGGCGATAGGGTCCGCGCATGACAGAGCCAAGCCCGACCCGCCCCCGGTTCCAGACCTTCGACGACCCGAGCCATCGCAAGGGTGCGGAGCGGATCGAGGCCCTGCGCGCGGCCCTGCGCGAGACCGCCGTCGACGGGTTCGTGGTGCCCCGGGCCGACGAGCACCAGTCGGAATACGTGCCGGCCGACGCGGAACGGCTGGCGTGGCTCACCGGCTTCACGGGCTCGGCCGGAACCGCCCTGATCCTGATCGAGTCGGCCGCCCTGGTCGTCGATGGGCGCTACACCCTGCAGGCACCCGAACAAGTCGATACCGGGGTCGTCACCGTGGTGCCGCTGGCCGAATCGACCGCGGAGGCCTGGATCGCCGACAACCTCAAGCGCGATCAGGTTCTCGGCTACGATCCCTGGCTGCACACGTCGGACGGCGTCGCCCGCCTGGAGCGGGCCGCCGTGAAGGCGGGCGGGTCGGTGCGGCCCGTGCCGAACCTCGTGGACGCCGTCTGGGCAGGCCGTCCGAAGCCGCCGGCCGGGCCGGTGGTTCCCCATCCCCAGGCGTTCGCGGGTGAGTCGGTCGCCGACAAGCTCGCCCGGGTGCGCACGGCCCTGGCCGAGGGCGGCTGCGATGCCCTTGTGATCTCCGACCCGCACAACCTCGCCTGGGCGTTCAACCTGCGCGGCTCCGATGTCGGCCATACCCCTCTGGCGCTCGGCTACGCGATCGTTCCGCGCGAAGGGCGGGCACGGCTGTTCCTGGTCTCGCCAAACGTCGATCCGGCTCTGCGCACGGCCCTGGCGCCGGTCGCCGAGATCCTGTCGCGGGCCGACCTCGACGACGGGCTCGGTTCGCTCAGCGGCGTGCGCGTGCGGGTCGATGCCGCGACGGGCGCCGTCGCCCTGAAGGAGAAGATCGAGGCCGCGGGCGGGACCGCCGATGTCGGCAAGGACCCGATCACCGCCATGAAGGCGGTCAAGAACGCTGCCGAGATCGAAGGCGCCCGCGCCGCCCATATGCGCGACGGCGAGAGCGTCGTGCGCTTCCTGGCTTGGCTCGACGGCGCCGCCGCCGCGGGGGGCTTGAGCGAGATCGCCGCCGTGGAGGCCCTGGAAGACTTCCGCGCAGCCGGCGGCGACCTGCGCGACGTGTCGTTCCCAACGATCTCGGGCTCCGGCCCGAACGGCGCGATCGTACATTACCGGGTCACCCGTGCCAGCGACCGGACCGTGCGGGCTGGCGAGCTGTTCCTGATCGATTCCGGGGCGCAATACCCGGACGGCACCACCGACATCACCCGGACGGTCGCGGTCGGCGAGCCGACGGAGGCGATGCGCGAGCGGTTCACCCGTGTGCTGAAGGGGCACATCGCCATCGCCCGGGCGGTGTTTCCGAAGGGCACGACCGGCGCCCAGATCGACGCCTTCGCCCGCGCGCCGCTTTGGCAGGCGGGACTGGATTTCGACCACGGCACCGGCCACGGCGTCGGCGCCTTCCTGTCGGTCCATGAGGGGCCGCAGCGCATCGCCAAGACCGGGACCGTGGCGCTGGAGCCCGGCATGATCCTGTCGAACGAGCCAGGCTACTACGCGCCCGGCGCCTACGGCATCCGGATCGAGAACCTCGTCCTGGTCGAGCCGCGCGCGATCCCTGGTGGCGAGCGCCCGATGCTCGGCTTCGAGACCCTGACGCTCGCTCCCTACGACCGGCGGCTGATCCGCCCGGACCTGCTCGCGCCGGAGGAGCGGACCTGGATCGACGCCTATCACGCCCGGGTGCGCGACACCCTGGCACCGCTCGTCGATGCCGGAACCCGCGTGTGGCTGGAACGCGCCACCGCGCCGCTGGCGGGTTGAGGGCGGGGAGGCTTTGCTGGGCGCGCCCTTGTGCAGGCGCAGGCAGCACGACAGAGTAGACAGACCGCTTGGTGGACCTCGTTCGCTCAAGCAACGCGCGGCCAAGCTTTTCGAGGGTGCTTGACCATGCCCCGACGCTCACAGGATCTCGCCGAGGTCGCGAAAAAGGCTGCCAATGCGTCCTTCGGGAGCGCTCTGGTGCAGAAAGTTTGCCTCGGCGATATGGAAGGGTCTGACGGCGAAGACGTCAGGCGCGTCCAACTGATCGTCTCGGACGACGCGACGGACCAAGTCGACGGCGACAAGCTGCTCGATGCCGGCCTAGCTATCAGCCAAGCTTTGCGGAAGGCGGGCGAGCCGTTGCGTATCGTCGTCCAGTACGCTGAACAGCGCGAGCTTGACGAACTTGACGCTGATTAATCCTGACCATCTGTTCGTACAGGCAGATGCTTTTCTTCTTCAAATCGATCGTGGCTCGTTACGTCAAGCCGAGTTGCGTCGGGCATTTTCGAATGTCTACTACGGATTGTTTCACGCGATCTTGACTGCCGCAGTTGATGAGGTGGTCGGCAGAAGCGTGCGAGGAAGTCCTATTGGGACCCTGGCCTATCGCTCAATATCCCATCAGCGATTGAGAATTCTATGCGAATAAATTGAAAAAATCTCGAACAGAAGATCAAATCTTGCGAACCCATCGGCGGGTTCGATGTTTATATGCGAACGATAGCCCGGCCGGTAATTGAGTTGCAGGACAAGCGGCACGCCGCCGACTACGATCCGTCCCTGTCGTTCTATGCAAACCGACGCGCGGGCGGCCCTCCAGACGGCCCGATCCGCGGTCAACCGGCTGGCCCATCTGAGGGCGGATCAGCGACGGGCGTTCCTCAATCTCATCCTGTTCGAGCCCCGCTGAGCGATCCCAGCGGCGTCATGGTCTCGGCCTCACCGCGCTGAGCGGAGGACAGGGCGCTGACCCCCGCGCTATAAGAGGCCTCGTCACGGAAAAGCCCGCGCCGGTCCCGAAGACATCCGGGTGAAACCGCGACGGCCCCGCGCGCGAAGGGACAGCATGATCCGCCGCCTCGCCTTCCTGCTCCTGATGCTCGCCGCGAGCCTGTCGGCTGCGTCCGCGCAGGGGTTCCGCACGCCGCCCGACCTCGTGCGGGCGAGCCTCGTGGCCGAGCCGGTCGCGGTGGCCGGGGCGCAGCCGTTCACCCTGGCGGTGCGGATGCAGGTGAAGCCGGGCTGGCACGTCTACTGGCGCAATCCGGGCGATTCCGGCCTGCCGCCGGAGGTGACGTGGACCCTGCCGGCGGGCTTTAACGCGGGCGCGATCCGGTGGCCGGCCCCCGAGCGCATCGCGATCGCGACGCTGATGAACTACGGATACGAGGGCGAGGTCACCCTGCTCGTGCCGGTCACGCCGCCGCCGAGCCTCGACCCGGCCGATCCGGTGCGGATCCAGGCCAAGCTGACCTATCTGGTCTGCGAGACCGAATGCGTCCCGGGCTCCGCCGACCTCGCCCTCACCCTGTCGGTGGGCGAGCCCCGGCCCGATGCCGAGCAGGCCGCCCTGTTCGAGCGCGCCCGCACCGCCTTGCCCACCCCGGCGCTCTGGCCGCTGCAACTCTCGAGTCAGGGCGACACCCTGCAGCTCGACTTCGCCGCGCCCGGCCTCAAGCCCGAGACCATCAAGGCCGCATCGTTCTTCCCCTATTCCGAGACCGCGATCGATAACGCCGCCGCCCAGGTGATGCGCGTCGACGAATCCGGACTGCACCTCACCCTCGCCCGGAGCACCCCTACGGATCCGGCACCGGCGGCCCTGCCGGGCGTGCTCACCGTGGACGAGGAGACCGGCGGCGGCACGCACCGCCTCGCCTTCGCGTACGGGGACGAGCCGGTGCTGCCGGCCCCTGCGGCTGCGCCCGAGGCTTCCGCCGCAGCCCAACCGGTCGCCCCGGTTTTCGACGCGCTGACCCTGGCGACCGCGGCGGGCCTGGCCTTCCTGGGCGGGCTGATCCTCAACCTGATGCCCTGCGTCTTCCCCGTCCTGTCGATCAAGGTGCTCGGCCTCGTGCGGCATGCCGGCGAGAGCGCGGCGCGCGTGCGCCTGCACGGCCTCGCCTACACGGCGGGCGTGCTGGCGAGCTTCCTCGGCCTCGCCGGCCTGCTGCTCGCCCTCAAGGGCGGCGGGGCCGCGATCGGCTGGGGTTTCCAGCTGCAATCGCCTTCCGTGGTGGCCGGGCTCGCCTATCTGCTGCTCGCCATGGGCCTGAGCCTGTCGGGGGTGGTCCATGTCGGCGGACGGCTCGCCGGCATCGGCGACGGGCTGGCCCGGCGCTCGGGCCTGAGCGGCTCGTACTTCACGGGCGTGCTCGCGACCCTGGTCGCGACCCCCTGCACGGCGCCGTTCATGGGCTCGGCCGTGGGTTTCGCGCTGACCCAGAGCGCCGGCGTCGCGCTTGCGGTGTTCGCCTGCCTGGGCCTGGGCCTCGCCCTGCCCTTCCTAGCGCTGACCCTGTGGCCGCCGGCCCTGCGGGCGCTGCCGCGGCCGGGGGCCTGGATGGAGACCCTCAAGCAGGTTCTGGCCTTCCCGGTCTACGCCACGGTGGCGTGGCTGATCTGGGTCCTGGCCCAGCAGGTCGGCCCGCAGGGGCTGCTGGCGGCGCTGATCGGCCTCGTGCTGGTGGGCTTCGCGGCCTGGGCCTGGGAGCACGGACGCGCCGCGGCCCCGCGGGTCGGCCCCATCGTCCAGGGCGTCGCGCTGCTCACGGTCGCCGCCGTCGCGGCGCTGACCCTGAGCCTCGATCGCGACCGGGCCGTGCCCGCCGCCCAGGCCGCCGCCGACGGCGTCGAGCCGTTCACGCAGGCGCGTCTCGACGCCCTGGTGAACGCGCGGCGGCCGGTCTTCGTGAACATGACCGCCGCCTGGTGCATCACCTGCGCGGTCAACGAGACGACCTCGCTGTCCACGAAGGCCGTGCGGGCCGCCATGAAGGATCGGAGCGTCACCTACCTGAAGGGCGACTGGACCAACCAGAACCCCGAGATCACCCGCCTGCTTGAGGCGCATGGGCGCAGCGGCGTGCCGCTGTACCTACTCTACACGGGCGCTGGGGAGCCGCAGGTGCTGCCGCAGATCCTCACCGAGGGAACGGTGCTGGCGGCCTTGGAGGCGGTGCCGGCCGCGTCCGGCAAGAGCGCGGCGCTGGTGCGCTGATTGCGACGAGCAGGAAGGGTTCAGGCTTCGAGGGAAAACGTTTCGTCGAAGGCATAGCCCGAGCCCCGCACGGTGCGGATCGGGTCGGCCTGCCGCGGGGCGTTGAGCGCTTTGCGCAAACGCCCGACATGCACGTCCACGGTGCGCTCGTCGATATAGACGTCGTGGCCCCAGACTCCATCGAGGAGCTGTTCCCGGGAAAACACCCGGCCCGGCGCCAGCATCAGGAATTCGAGCAGCCGGAATTCGGTCGGTCCGAGATGGAGTTCCTCGCCGGCGCGTCGGACCCGGTGGCCGGAGCGGTCGAGCTCGATGTCGCCCGCGGCCAGACGGTCGGCGACGTGGGCCGGCTTGGCCCGGCGCAGCAGCGCCCGAACCCGGGCCAGCAGTTCCGGCACCGAGAACGGCTTGACGATGTAGTCGTCCGCGCCGGTCCCGAGCCCGCGGACCCGGTCGCCCTCCTCGCCGCGAGCGGTGAGCATGATCACCGGCAGCCGCTCGGTCTCGCGTCGGGCCCGGATGCGACGGCACAGCTCGATGCCGGAGAGGCCGGGCAGCATCCAGTCGAGCAGGACCAGGTCGGGCGTGCGCTCGGCCAGGAGCAGTTCCGCGTCGTCACCGCGGCTCGCCGAATCTACCAGGAAGCCCTCGGCCTCCAGGTTGTAGCGCAGCAGGGTGGTCAACGCCTCCTCGTCCTCGACGATCAGGACTTGCATGCTCACGTTCGATAACCTGTTCCGAATTCGGCACGCATCGACTCAACCGCGCCGGAGGGCCCGGACGCGCCGATGGTGCAGTAGGCGCCGCAATCCCTCAACCCACGCGCCACTCCACTCGGGATTTGTCCCACGAGGTGGAGTGCGCGCTGCAGAGGCACCGCGACCCGCATGTCACGGGGCCGGGGCGGAGGGCCCGACCGTCGCATAGTTCGACGCGTCGTTCTTCGGCCGCTCCCCCGCCAGCGTCTCGCCGGTGGCGAGGTAGTGGATCGTCTCGGCGATGTTGGTCGTATGGTCGCCGATGCGCTCGACGTTCTTCGCGCAGAACAGCAGGTGCGTGCAGAACGAGATGTTGCGCGGATCTTCCATCATGTAGGTGAGGAGTTCGCGGAACAGCGAATTGTACAGGGCGTCGATCTCGCCGTCCCGCTCCCAGACATCGTAGGCCGCCTTGATGTCGCGGCTGGCATAGGCGTCGAGGATGTCCTTGAGCTGGGCTTCCGCCAGGTCGCTCATATGGCGCACGCCCAGCACGATCTTCTGCGCGGGCGCCTGATCGGAGATCGCGACGACCCGCTTGGCGACGTTCTTGGCGAGATCGCCGATCCGCTCCAGATCGCCGGAGACGCGGATCGCCGAGATGGTCTCGCGCAGATCGATCGCCAGCGGCTGGCGCCGGGCGATGAGCAGGACTGCCCGCTCCTCGATGTCGCGCTGGAGCGCGTCGAGGCGCTTGTCGGCGAGGATCACCGCCTGGGCGAGCGTATCGTCCCGGCGGACCAGGGCGTCGGTCGCCTCGGCGGCCATCTTCTCGGCGACGCCGCCCATCTCGGAGATCGAGCGGCGGAGGTCATCCAGGTCGGTGTCGTAAGAACTGACGATATGGCCGGGCATGGTGGATCCTTCGATGGCGTCCCGCAAACCTTGATCCGCGAGGTCTGGCGGAAACCCGCCGCTGCGATCACGGATACCGATGTGCGTTTCCCGGTACCCAGTCCCTTGCGTAGTTCACGTCATGATGCGGAGCGGATCGGCTTTCGGTATGCGACGACAAACAATCGGAATAGGCCGATGTTCCCAGATCAACGCAGCATGTCTCGGAGTAGCGCCCGGTCGTCTTCCGATCGGGCGCGGCCCCTCGTCTTGAAATCGGCGGGTCGACATGTGCCGATCCGGTACTCAACTCTTAAGCGAATTGCTTAGCCGAACCGGCCGGTGATGTAATCCTGGGTGCGTTGCTCGACAGGATTCATGAACATCCGGTTGGTCGGGCCGAACTCGATCAACTCACCCAGATACATGAAGGCGGTGAACTGCGAGATGCGGGCAGCCTGCTGCATGTTGTGCGTGACGATCACGATGGTGAATTCGTCGCGCAGTTGCTCGATCAACTCCTCGATGCGGCCCGTGGAGATCGGGTCGAGCGCCGAGGTTGGCTCGTCGAACAGGATAACCTCCGGGCTCTGGGCCACGGTGCGGGCGATGCACAGGCGCTGCTGCTGGCCGCCGGAGAGGCCGGTGCCGGCCTGGCGCAGCTTGTCCTTCACCTCGTCCCAGAGGGCGGACTTGCGCAAAGCCTGCTCCACCCGCCCGTCGAGCTCGGATTTCGGCAGCTTCTCGTAAAGGCGCAGCCCGAAGGCCACGTTGTCGTAGATCGACATCGGGAACGGCGTCGGCTTTTGGAAGACCATGCCGATCCGCGCGCGCAGATCGTTCAAGTCGACGGACGGATCGAGCACGTTCTGGCCGTCGAGCATGATCTGACCCTCGGCCCGCTGCTCCGGGTAGAGGCTGTAGATCCGGTTGAAGCAGCGCAGCAGGGTGGACTTGCCGCAGCCGGACGGTCCGATTAGGGCCGTGACCTGCCGGTCGTGGAAGTTGATGTCCACGTTCTTCAGCCCGTGGAAGCTGCCGTAGTAGAAGTTGAGGCCCTTCACGGCGATCCGGACCGCACCGCCCTCGTTGGCGTGGTTGCGGGTGAGATCGACCGTGGGGATCGCGGAGGCGGCGTTCATCGTCGTGTCCTCGAGAAGGGTCTTAGCGCGACATCTGCGGCTTGATGACGAGACGGGCGATGATCGACAGCACCAGGATCGTCGCGGTGATGAGGAGCGCCCCGGCCCAGGCGAGGCTCTGCCAGTTCGGATAGGGCGAGAGGGCGAACTGGTAGATCATGACCGGGAGGTTCGCGACGCCGCCCATCAGGTCGGGCGAGAACCACGAATTGTTGTTGAGCGCGGTGAACAGGAGCGGCGCCGTCTCGCCGGCGATGCGGGCCAGCGCCAGGATGATCCCCGTGACGATGCCGGCCGAGGCCGCCCGCCAGGTGACGCTGATGATCACCGTCGAGGGCGGGGCGCCCAGCGCAGCCCCGGCCTCGCGCAGGGTGCCGGGCACCAGGCGCATCATGTCCTCGGTCGTGCGCACGATCACCGGCACCGCGATGATGGCGAGCGCCACGCCGCCGGCCCAGCCCGAATAGGTCCCCATCGGCCGGACCATCAGGGTGTAGACGAACAGGCCGATCAGGATCGACGGTGCCGAGAGCAGGATGTCGTTGAGGAAGCGGATCAGCCCGGCGATCTTGGAGAACCGGCCGTACTCGGCCAGGTAGGTCCCGGCCATGACGCCGATCGGCGTCGCGACCGTGATCCCGATTCCGGTGAGCACCAGGCTGCCCAGGATCGCGTTGGCGATGCCGCCGCCCTCGGAGCCGGGCCCCGGGGTCGGGTGCATGAACATGGCGGGCGTGAAGCCCTGCACGCCCTGGATGATCAGCATCAGCAGGATCGAACCGAGCACCACGGCGCCCACGATCGTGGCGACCAGGCAGGCGGTGCGCAGCACGCGGTCGGCGATCCGCCGGCTGGGGCGGACACGTCCGGAGCGGCGCGGCGCGGCGGTGTTGAGGGCCATGGGGTTGGACGCGTCCATCGTGAGCCCTCCTCAGGCAGCTTTGACGCGGCGCGTCAGCAGCCGGGCGATGATGAGCACCACGAAGGTGATGACGAAGAGAATGCAGCCCAGGGCCATCAGGGCGTTGAGCTGAAGTCCGTCAGCCTCGTTGAACTCGTTGGCGATGCGCGACGCGATGGTCGAGCTCGGGTCGAAGATCGAGGCCGAGAGGCGGTTGGCGTTGCCGATCACGAAGGTCACCGCCATCGTCTCGCCGAGGGCGCGCCCGAGGCCGAGCATGATCGCGCCGATGATCGAGACGGAGGCCTGCGGGACCAGCACGTGGCGGACCACCTCCCAGGTGGTGCAACCGATGCCGTAGGCGCTCTCGCGCAGAACGGTCGGGATCTGGTCGAGCATGTCCCGGGCGATCGAGGCGATGAACGGCACGATCATGATCGCCAGGATGATGCCTGCGGTGAACACGCCGACCCCGGACGGGACCCGGGCGTAGAACAGCGTGCCGACGATCGGCATGCCCTCGACGATGTTCGACACCGGGATCTGGACGAAGCGCGCGAAGAGCGGCGCGAACACGAACAGGCCCCACATGCCGTAAATGATGCTCGGCACCGCGGCGAGCAGCTCGATGGTCATCGCCACCGGCTTGCGGGCCCAGCCCGGGCAGAGCTGGGTAAGGTAGACGGCGATCCCCAGGGAGACCGGGACGCCGATCAGGAGCGCCAGGGTGGCCGAGGCCACGGTCCCGATCACGGCGACCAGGGAGCCGTACTGCTCGGTCCCGACGTTCCAGGCGCTGGAGGTCAGGAAGGCGAAGCCGAATTCCCGGAAGGCGGGCCAGCCGCCATAGAGGATCGAGCCCAGGATTCCGGCAAGCACGATCAGCACGAACAGGGCGGCCCCGTAGGAGCAGACCCGGAACAGGGTGTCGAGGCTCCGGCTCGGTCCCTTGCGCGCGGCAGCGGCGCGAGGTCGGGCGAGGGCAATCGTCTCGGTCAAAGCGGACATCCGCGATTCTCTGCGAAGGGAGGCGTGGTAGCGCGGTGCGGGCCGCGATGCGAGGGAGGGGGCTTCAACCCCCTCCCTCCTCTTACTCACATGTTGAAGACGGGCTTACCGTCCTTACCCTTCACGGTTTTCCATTCTTCGTGGATCAGGGCGACGACATTGTCCGGCAGCGGCACGTAATCGAGGTCCGCGGCGAGTTTGTCGCCGTTCTTATAAGCCCAATCGAAGAACTTCAGCGTATCTGCGGCCTTTGCCGCGTCGGCCGATTCCTTGTGGACGAGGATGAACGTCGCCGCCGTGATCGGCCACGCGTCGTCGCCCGGCTGGTTGGTCAGCGAGATGCCGAAGCCCGGGGCCGACTTCCAGTCGGCGCTGGCGGCGGCGGCCTGGAACGCCTTGTCGTCCGGCTGCGGATACTTGCCGGCCTTGTTCTGCAACAGGGCGTAAGCGAGCTTGTTCTGCTTGGCGTAGGCGGATTCGACGTAGCCGATGGCGTTCGGCACCTGCTTGACGGTGGCGGTGACGCCCTCGTTGCCCTTGCCGCCCTGCCCGACCGGCCAGGAGATCGTCGTGGCCGCGCCGTATTCCTTCTTCCAGGTCTCGGAGGCCTGGGACAGGTAGGTGGTGAAGATGTTGGTCGTGCCCGAGGCGTCCGACCGGTAGACCGGGGTGATGGTGGCGTCGGGGAGCTTCACGCCGTCGTTGAGCTTCGCGATCCGCGGGTCGCTCCACTTGGAGATCTTGCCGGCGTAGATGTCTGCCAGGATGTCGCCGGTGAGCTTCAACTTGCCGGGCTCGAGGCCGGCGATGTTCACCACCGGCACGACGCCGCCCATCACGGTGGGGAACTGGACGAGGCCGTCCTTGGCCAACTGCTCGCCCTTGAGCGGGGCGTCGGTGGCGCCGAAATCGACGGTCTTGGCCTGGATCTGCTTGATGCCGCCGCCGGAACCGATCGACTGGTAGTTCAGTCCCGAGCCGGTCTCCTTGCGGTAGGCTTCGGCCCACTTGGAGTAGACCGGGAACGGGAAGGTGGCGCCGGCTCCCGTGATGTCGGCAGCGAGTGCGGCGGACGCCAGCTGGACCGTCGCGAGGCCGACGGCGAGCGCGTAAGCAAAGGGTCTCAAGGGAATCTCCGTAGCCGTCGGGCGAGAGCCTGCGCCTCTCTGCCGGCAAGCCCATGCCCGCGGCAGAGCTGTGCGGCCGGTCTTCCAAGAGACCCGGCGCCGGCCGCCCGATGGGCCGGGCGTTACGACAGGGAGATGACATCGGCATGACATCGCGCCGCAGACACGAAGGCACGGTTTGGGGCGCTGGCGCGTTCAAGCCCGGTGGCGGCGTCTCGGCGATGCCGTCCGCGCGACCAGGAAGGCAGTCGGATCGTGGATGATCAGGGGACCGACGCACAGGAAGGTCCCGATGCGGCATGGCTTGCCCTGCACGCCGACCGCGAGGCCGTGGAGCGCGCGCTGACCCTGGCGCAGGCGCGCCAGCGCTACGGCACCGACGCCGAGGCGATCGCTCAGGCGCGCCGCGAGGAGGCCGAACTTCTGGTGGATCTCGACCGGATCCTCACGCAGATCCGGGCCGCGGAGTATCGCCGGCGGCCGGGCTCGCGGCGCTGGTAGCGCAGGGCGAAAGCAATCTTGGCCGGGGCGAATATGGATTCGGTCGCGGCGCGGCTTCAGCCGACCCGGCGCAGCTCCCGCTCTTTCTGGCGCAGGCGCAGGAGCAGTTCGACGTGGGTGTCGGTGATCGGCTGCGTGTCGACGCTGCCCTCATAGACCGTACGAAGCGTCAGCCCGAGCTGATGCGTGTCGATCGCCTGCTTGAGGGCTCGACCGGGATGCCCGCGCCCCTCGGACGCGACGATGGACGGCTTCATGTTTTCCTCCCGCCCTTCAACCGCGTGCTCCTGAACCACGGTCCCGGGATGGGATCAGTCTCGCCAAGAATGGTTAACGAAACGTTACGCGCAACAAACGGTTAAGGTTGATGCGCGTTCATGCATCTGCGCCTTGCAGCAGCCTGGCCGCCGCGGCCCGGGCCTCATCGGTCACCGTGGCGCCGGCCAGCATCCGGGCGATCTCCTCGCGGCGCTCCGCGACCGGCAGGCTCGCCACTCGGGTCGCGACCCGGCCGGCGCCTTTCACAGGGGCCTTGGCGATCAGGAAATGCGTGCTCGCGCGGGCTGCGACCTGGGGCGCGTGGGTCACGGCCACCACCTGGACGGTGGCGGCGAGCCGGGCCAAGCGCAGGCCGATCGCGTCGGCCACCGCGCCCCCGACCCCGGTGTCGATCTCGTCGAAGATCAGGGTCGGGGCGGAGCCCTTGTCGGCGAGCACGACCTTCAGGGCCAGCATGAAGCGCGACAACTCACCGCCGGAGGCGACCTTCATCATCGGGCCGGGCTTCGTGCCGGGGTTGGTTTGCGCCCAGAACTCGACCCGGTCGATGCCGGCGGGATCGCGCGCCTCCGGGTCGGTGACGATCTCGGTGATGAACCGGGCGCGTTCCAGCTTCAGCGGCGGCAGCTCGGCCTTCACGGCCGCGTCGAGCTGCTTGGCCGCCTTACGGCGCCCGGCGCTGAGCTTCTCAGCCGCCTCGGCGTACTGCGCCTCGGCCTTGGCCCGCGCCTGTTCCAGGCCCTCCAGAGCCGCCTCCCCGGCATCGAGGCTCGCGACCTCGCCGGCGTAGCGCTCCGCCAGGGCGGCGAGGTCGTCGGCCGGGACGTCGTATTTCCGCGAGGCGGCGCGCAGCGCGAACAGCCGCTCTTCCGCGCGCTCCAGGTCGCGCGGGTCGAATTCGGTCTCGGAGACGGCCGCGTCCAGGACCGCCCGGGCCTCGTCGAGGGCGACCATGGCGGCGTCGAGGGCGTTGACGCAGGGATCGATCAGGGCGGGGAGCTGCCCGGCCCGGCGCTCCAGCTTGCGCAGGGCGGCCGAAATGTGCGGCACGCCGGAATGCGGTCCGCCGACGGCGTCCAGCGCCTCGTTCAGCTCGCGGGCGACCTTTTCCGATTGCTGCATGACGCTGCGACGTTCGGCAAGCTGGGCCTCCTCGCCGTGCTGGGGCGCCAAGGTGGCGAGTTCCTCCACGGCGTGGCGCAGGAAATCCGCCTCCTTGCGGGCCGCCTCGATGCGGGCCCGGTGCTCGGCGAGTTCCGTGCGCGCCGTGCGCACGGCCTTGGCCGCCGTCGCGACCTTCGCGAGCTGCGATTGCAGGCCCCCGAAGGCGTCGAGGATCGCCCGGTGGGAGGCCGGGTCGGCCAGCGCGCGGTCGTCGTGCTGGCCGTGGATCTCCACGAGCGCGGCGCCGATCGCCCGCAACACCTGCACGCCCACCGGCTGGTCGTTGACGAAGGCGCGGGTGCGGCCGTCGGCCATCTGGGTCCGGCGCAGGATCAGGTCGCCCTCGGTGTCGATCTCGGCCTCGGTCGCGATTCGACGGGCCGGATGATCCAGGGGGAGGTCGAACACCGCGGTGACGCCGCCCTGCGGCTCGCCATGGCGCACGAGTCGACCGTCGCCGCGACCACCGAGGGCCAGGGCGAAGGCGTCGAGCAGGATCGATTTGCCCGCACCCGTCTCCCCGGTCAGGACGCTGAGGCCTGTCCGGAAATTCAGTTCGAGCCTGTCGATCAGAACGATGTCGCGGATCGCGAGCTGCGCCAGCATGCGGCGGCGGGGATTCCTGAGGACGGGACCGCAGACATAAGGCCGCTGCGGCGCGGATTCACCCCAAAAATGCGCCGCGGCGCATCTCCGGTGACGCGGGTCTGCGCGGACGAGAAAGGCCCGGAGCGTCGGCTCCGGGCCTTGGGACATCTGGCGGCAGGCCGAAACCCGCCGGATCGATCACTCGGCCGAGGCGGTCTTGCCCGTGACGGTCCGGTAGATCTTGGACAGGAACGAGGTCTTCTCCTCGCGGGGCTCGACGCCGCCCTTGGCCAGGAGCGCGTGCGCATCCTTGTACCAGGGGCTGTCCGGGAAGTTGTGCCCGAGCACCGCCGCGGAGTTCTGTGCCTCCTGGGTGATGCCGAGCGCCCAGTACGCCTCGGTCAGGCGCTCCAGCGCCTCTTCCGCGTGGCGGGTGGTCTGGTACTTGGCGACGACGTCG
This sequence comes from Methylobacterium sp. WL7, assembly GCF_008040085.1. NCBI lineage: Bacteria > Pseudomonadati > Pseudomonadota > Alphaproteobacteria > Hyphomicrobiales > Methylobacteriaceae > Methylobacterium > Methylobacterium sp. WL7. The sequence continues at coordinate 32,983 of NZ_VRVG01000024.1, forward strand.
CGGAACCGGTTGATCGCGGCCGGGAAGTTGCGCCGCTCCAGGTAGTAGCGGCCGACCTCCATCTCCTTGCCGGCGAGCTGGTCGCGAGTGATCTGGATCTTCGAGCGTGCGTCCGTCGAATACTCGGAGGTCGGGTACTTCTGGACCAGTTCCTGCAGGGCCACCAGCGCCTTCTCGGACCGGTCTTGGTCGCGGGTCACGTCCGGGATCTGCTTGTAGTTCGACATCGCCATCAGGTACTGCGCGTAGGCGGCATCCTTGCTGGCCGGATGGCGCTGCAGGTACCGCTTCGCTGCGCTGATCGCGTCGTCGTACTTTTGGCCTTCGTAGTTGGCGTAGGCCGTCATGAGCAGCGCCTTCCGGGACCACTCGGAATACTGGTACTGCTTGTCGAGGCTATCGAATTTCTTGACCGCGCCCTCGTAGTCGCTGTCCTCCAGCTTGGCCAAGCCCTCGCTGTAGAGCTTGTCCGCGGGGACATCCGGAACGACTTCGGGCTTGTACTTTTCGGCGAACAGGTTGGTCGGATCGAAGTCGCAGCCGCCGAGGCCCAGGCCGAGAACGGCCACGAGAGGCGCCATGAAGGCAGCCGCCCGGCGATGACGAATGGTGACAGGCATCTGGCGCTCTTTCCCGGGACCGGCGCACGTCCCGCGCCGTCGTGCCATCGCGTGAGTGGATCCGGCCCGACCGGGCCGTGCCCGTCGTTCACGGACCGTTAAACCCTGACGGTTGATTCGGGCACGAAAGCGGCAAGGCCGCGGCAGACCGTATCGGTTGCCAGCTGTGTCCCGCGGGTCACAGAATGGGGGGTCAGAGATCGCCCGCGAAGGCGGCGATGCCGAGGCCGACGCCGAGTTCCGACAGGACGGCTTCGCGGCGCGAGCCCTGCGCCTCGATGATGGCGTAGTTGGACCGGTCCGCGAACAGGGCAGAGAGCACGCCGACATTCATCCGGTGGCCGCCGCAATAGGAGCGATAGGCGCCCTGGATCGGCAGTCCGGCCAGCGCGAGGTCGCCGACCGCATCGAGGATCTTGTGGCGGACGAACTCGTCCGGGAAGCGCAGGCCCTCGGGATTGACCACCGCGGTCTCGCCGACCGCGACAGTGTTCTCCAGCGAGGCACCGAGCGCGAAGCCGGCTTTCCAGTAGCGCTCCACGTCCTTCATCATCCCGAAGGTGCGGGCGCCGGCGATCTCGCGGCGGTAGGTGGCGGGCGACAGGTCCATCGCCTTGCGCGAGCGGCCGATCACCGGGCTGTCGAAATCGATCTCCACGTCGAGGCGGAAGCCCCGGTCGATCGGGCGCAGTTCGGCGAAGGCGCGGCCGGTCTCGATGCGGACGTGCCGCAGGATCTTCAGCCAGCGGCGCGGGGTGCCGCAGGAGGCGATCCCGGCCGTGTCGATGGCCTGAACGAATTGGAGAGCGGACCCGTCGAGGATCGGCATTTCCGGTCCGTCGATCTCGACCAGGGCGTTGTCGACCCCCAGTCCGTAGAGGGCCGACATCAGATGCTCGATGGTGGCGACGGCACCGGTCTCGACGTCACCGATGACGGTGCAGAGTTCGGTGGCGGAGACGAGGGCGTGGTGGGCCTTGATCAGGCGGTCGTTGCCGTGGGTGGTGCTGGTACGAAGAAACGCGATGCCGTGATTGGCTGGCGCTGGGCGGATGGTGATCTCGGCCGGGTTCCCGGAATGGACCCCTACGCCCGAGAGCGTTACCGGCCCCTTCAGGGTCGTCTGTTTATGCGTTCGCATTCATTAGCCCCCGGCCGCGATCAGGTCCGCCATCCCGACCGGGGATGGTGAGGAAACTGTCCGATCCGTCCGCTGCTTGAAGCCCCTACCCGCGCTATCAGGTTGTGTCCCGAAGCGCGTCTCATTGGTCTGGAAGTGTCTATAGCTGCACCGCACAGGGCAGCCAAATCACGGATTCTTACGCTCTGTTACAGACACGCTTGTTGTTCGGAGCGGTTAAAAACCTGATGGCACAAAGGCTTAAAGCTTGGTTAATGCGTGGCTAACCGATGGCCGTTCTGTGGCGTGGATGCATCACGCAGCTGGGGATAGCGTCTCAAACGTTAACCCTGCTGTGACCCCAGTCCTCACATTTCGCAACCAAGGGTTGCTTCGCTGCAGCGCGAAGGGCCGGCGGTCTCCCGCCGGCCCCTTTTCCGTCGTCGCTCGCTCCGAGCGGTCAGTTCGCCTGGCGGCGGAGGAAGGCCGGGATCTCGAGCTGATCGTCGTCCATCATCCGGGACTGGGGTGCGACGCGTCCCTGGGCGTCGAGGCCGCCCTGGGCCGGCCGGTACTGCGGCGCCGCGGGAAGCGGAGCGCGCGGGGCAGCCGGCACGTGCGGCTGGTTCGGCTGGGGCTGGGCCAGCTGGGGCTGAGCCATATGCTGCTGACCTTGGTGCGGCTGCGGCGCCACCGGGCCGGCGGCCCGGGGAGCGGGCACGCCCTCCATGTCGTCCCGCCGTCCGCCGAAGCCGACGGTGGCGAGACGGCGCAGCAGCGAGGTCCGCTTGGATTCCGGGGCGGCTTCCTCGGCGGCCCGATTCGCCAGGATCTGGTTCTGGGCGATCGGCGGCAGTTCGTGGATCTGCGGCATGCGCGGGGCGCGGGCGAGCGGCGCGGCCGCGGGGGCGGCCGGACGCGGGGGCACGAACGGGCCGGCCTGGAACTGCGGCGCCGGCTCGGCCTGCTGCGGAGCGGGGGCCGGGACGAACGGCGCGGCGGCCCGCGGCTGGGACGGGGCGAGGACGACCTCGTCGCGGGCGACCGGGGCGGGAGCCTCGAAGCGGGTCTCGGCGCGCATCTCGGGGGCCGGCTGCGGGGCGGCCGGCGCCTGATGCTGCGCGGGGGCCTGGGCGATCGAGTCCGTGCGGATGCTCGGAACCGGCGAGGTCGCGCGGGCGCGGGCCTCGGCGCGCAGGCGCTCGGCGACTTCAGCGATGCGCTGCTCGGTCTCGGCGATCGCCGGGTTGTTCGGCGAGTTGGCCGAGATCAGCAGCGGCTCGATGCCGGTGGCCACGACAGACACCCGGATGATGCCATCGAGGCTTTCGTCGAAGGTGGCGCCCAGGATGATGTTGGCGTCCTGGTCGACCTCCTCGCGGATGCGGGTGGCGGCCTCGTCGAGTTCGTACAGGGTCAGGTCCGAGCCGCCGGTGATCGAGATCAGCAGGCCGCGGGCGCCCTTCATGGAGACGTCGTCGAGGAGCGGGTTGGCGATGGCCGCCTCGGCGGCGCGGTTGGCGCGCTTCTCGCCCGACGCCTCGCCGGTGCCCATCATGGCCTTGCCCATGCCGCGCATGATCGCCCGGACGTCGGCGAAGTCGAGGTTGATCAGGCCTTCCTTGACCATCAGGTCGGTGATGCAGGCGACGCCGGAGTAGAGCACCTGGTCGGCCATCGCGAAGGCGTCGGCGAAGGTGGTCTTCTCGTTGGCGACCCGGAACAGGTTCTGGTTCGGGATCACGATCAGGGTGTCGACCGCGGCCTGCAACTCCTGGATGCCGCTCTCGGCGGTGCGCATGCGGCGCACGCCTTCGAACTGGAACGGCTTGGTCACGACGCCGACCGTGAGGATGCCCATGTCGCGGGCGGTCCGGGCGATGACCGGCGCTGCGCCGGTGCCGGTGCCACCGCCCATGCCGGCGGTGATGAAGCACATGTGGGCGCCCGAGAGCTGGTCCCGGATCTCGTCGATCACTTCGTCGGCGGCGGCCGAGCCGACCTCCGGGTGGGAGCCGGCGCCGAGGCCCTGGGTGACGCCCAGGCCCATCTGGATCACCCGCTCCGCCTTCGAGGAGGTGAGCGCCTGCGCGTCGGTGTTGGCGACCACGAACTCGCAGCCGAGCAGGCCTGATTCGATCATGTTGTTGACTGCGTTGCCGCCTGCGCCGCCGACACCGAAGACGGTGATGCGGGGCTTGAGTTCCCGGATGTCCGGCGCCTGGAGGGTAATGGCCATGGTGTCGAGCCTCTCGCTTACTCTGCTTTCCGTGCGGCGCTGCGGCGCCGATATTTTTTCGATCCCCCGCCCGTGAAGGCGGCGGTGAAACCCTAGAAGCTCTCTCGGAGCCAGCGCCCGACCCGGCTGATGTACCGGTCCGATCCCGTGGCCGCGAAGGCGCCGTGCCCCCGCGGCTCGAAGTGCTCGGCGTGCGCCACCTGCGGGTAGACCAGCAGGCCGACGGCGGCCGAGAAGGCCGGTCCCTTGGCCGCCTCGGGCAGGCCGCGGATCCCCAGCGGCCGGCCGATCCGGACCTGACCCTGGAGGACGCGCCGGGCGACTTCCGGCAGGCCGACGAGCTGGCTGGCGCCGCCCGTCAGCACCACCCGCCGGCCGGCCTGGGCGGCGAAGCCGGCATCCCGCAGGCGGTCGCGGACCAGCTCGACCACCTCCTCGACCCGCGGCTTGATGATCCGCACCAGCTGCGAGCGCGGGATGTGGGCCGGGGCCTCGCCCTCGTCCTCGCCGACCCCGTGCACGGCGATCATGTCGCGATCGTCGGACGGGGTGGAGAGGGCCGAGCCGTAAAGGGTCTTCAGCCGCTCGGCCGCGGCCATGCGGGTGGAGAGCCCCCGGGCGATATCCATGGTGACGTGGTGTCCGCCGACCGCCACCGCGTCCACGTGGACGAGGTGGCCGCCCGAGAACACGCCGACGCTGGTGGTGCCGCCGCCCATGTCGACGACGCACACGCCCATCTCGGCCTCGTCGTCCACCAGGGCCGAGAGCCCGGCGGCGTAGGGCGTGGCGATCACCGCCTCGACCCCGAGGTGGCAATGCTCGACCGCCAGCATGACGTTGCGGGCGGCGGCGAGTTCGCTCGTCACGACATGCAGGTCGACCCCGAGGGCCTCGCCGATCATGCCCGACGGATCGATCACGGCACCCTGCCCGTCCAGCGCGTAGCCGGTGGGCAGGGCGTGCAGCACGGCCCGTCCGGGGCTGACGCCGTGGGCGCTCGCCGTCTCCAGCACCCGCTCGACATCGCTGCCGGTGACGGTGCCGGAGCGGGTGTTCACCCGGGCCTGGAAATGCTGCGAGGCGAGCCGGCCGCCCGACATGTTGACGATGACCGACTGGACCTCGACCTTGGCCATCCGCTCGGCGGCGTGGACCGCCTGGCGGATCGCGCCCTCGGCGGCGGCGAGATCGACGATCGCCCCACCCTTCAGCCCCAGCGAGCGCTGGTGGCCGATGCCGATGATGCGGGCGAGGTGCGTCCGGCCGCGCAGGGTCGAGAGCGCCTCGGCCGGCTGCAACTCGGCGATGAGGCAGACGACCTTGCTGGTGCCGATGTCGAGCACCGACAGGGTGGTCGAGCGCCGGGCGGAGAGCGGCTTCAGGCGCGGCGTGAGGCCGTGTTGGCTGTGCATTGACACTACCGGACGCAGAAGGCGGGACGGGCGGAGATCGAGGTTAAGGGCATCAGCTGGCCGCGCCCTTCTTCTTCGCCTTCTGGGCTTCCGCGCGGGCGGCGGCGGCCTCCTCGGTCAGGCGCACCACCAGGCGGTCGGGCATGCGCAGGTCCACCGCGATGATGTCCTTTTCGAGCAGGCCGGCCTCGCGCTCGAACCGGACGAGACGCGCGAGCGCCGCGGCTGGGTCGATCTCGGGCAGGCGCACGTCCACGCCGTCGAGCTTGAGGGTCCAGCGCCGGCCCGAGACGTAGGTCCCGGCCTTGATCCGCTCGGAGAGCGGACCGGCGGCGGCGATGAGGGCGAGATATTCGGGCAGCTTGTTATTGGCGTCGTCGCCCACGACGAGCGGCAGGCTGGCGTAGCGGTCGTCCCGCATTGCGTCGATCACGGTGCCGTCGGCGGCGATCACGTTGATCTCGCCGTTCTTCTGCCAGAGGGCGGCGGGCTCGCGCTCGACCTGGGTGATCGCGATCTCGTTCGGATAGATCTTGCGGACCGAAGCCTGGGCGATCAGCGGCACGGCCAGCAGCTTCTCGCGCACCGCCACGACGTCCAGGAACGGGACCGAGGAGCGCCAGTCGATGCCGGCTGCCGACAGCACCTCGCGCTCGTACATCCGGGAGATGCCCGAGATGGTCACGCGCTCGACGCCGAAGCCGAGGACCCGCGCTGCGATGTCCAGGGGCCGACCCTGCTCGGCGACGAAGGACTCGTAGCGCCCGCTCGCCACGAAGCCGGCGAGCGCCACGGTGGCGAGGGATACGGAGACGCCCACGGTGCCGACGCCGCGCGGCAGGCGCTGAGTCAGGAGCTGGCCCCTGCGGGACCGGCGCACCGAGAGGGAGCGGGCGGGAGCGCGTCCGGTGAGCCGATCCAGCGCGGCGCCGACGAGGCGCGCGGGAAGGCTGCGACCGGCAGCGTCACCGCCGCTCAGCGATTCAGAGAAGCGTCCTCCACCATCCATCGGACGAGCTCACCGAAACCAAGACCCGCATGGGCCGCCATCTCCGGCACAAGGCTCGTCTGGGTCATGCCGGGTTGCGTGTTGACCTCCAGGACGACGAGCAAACCGGTTCCACCCGGTGTGTCGTCGTAGCGAAGGTCGGCACGGCTGACGCCCCGGCAGCCCAGTGCTTGATGCGCCGTTAACGACAGTTCTTGGACACGCTGGTAAACATTTGGTTTAAGTTCGGCCGGCAGCACGTGGACCGACCCCCCCGGGGCGTACTTCGCGTCGTAGTCGTACCAGTCCCCCGTGGCGGCCTTCACCTCGATCACCCCGAGCGCCTTGTCGCCCATCACCCCGCAGGTCAGTTCGCGACCGGCTATGTAAGGTTCTGCAAGGACTTGCTCGCCGAAGGTCCAGTCCTCCGAGGCGAGGATCTGGGGCGGGTGCGACCGGCCGTCGCGGACGATGATGACCCCCACGGACGAGCCCTCAGCGATCGGCTTGACCACGTAGGGCGGCGGAAGCGGGTGGTTTTTCGCGGCCTCGAAGCGGTTAACGATCCGACCCGCCGGCACGTCCACGCCGGCTGCGTGCAGCACCGTCTTCGCCCGCTCCTTGTTCATGGCCAGCGCCGACGCGAGCACGCCCGAATGGGTGTACGGAATCTTCAGGATCTCCAGCAGCCCCTGGATTGTCCCGTCCTCTCCGTCCGGACCGTGCAGGGCGTTGAAGGCCACGTCCGGCCGCAGCTCGGTGAGCACCGAGGCGATGTCGGGCCCGACGTCGACGCGGGTGACCCGGTACCCCTCCCCTTCGAGCGCCGTCGCGCAGGCCGCGCCGGAATTGAGCGAGACCTCGCGCTCGGCGGAGGTACCGCCCAGGAGGACGGCGACGTGCTTGGACATGGTGGGCTCCGGGGAAGTCTGGGTCGAGGATCGGGTCACGTTGGGCCGACCAGGTCATGGATCGCGGCGAAGACCGCCGCCGCAATGGCCGGCGGCAGAGCGCCGATGCGGCGCAGGATGCGGCCGGGTTCGATGCAGGCGATCTTCAGCGGACGGACCGTGGAGGCGGCGCCGAGGCCCGCTGCGGCGAAATCCCTGATCGGGATGTCACCGCTCATGCCGGCGTTTCGGGCGCTCGTGATCATCGCAATCCGCACGTAGCCGGCCTGCGCGACCGCGGCTCCGGAGACGGCGGGGCGTCGCTTCTCGGCCACGCGGTCCGAGTAGGGGAACTTCACGACCACGACGGAGCCGGCCGAAAAGCTCGCGGCCTCAGAGGTCGGCATAATCTTCGTCATCGATGAGGCCGCCCCATTCCATGAAGGCGACGAACGGATCCTCGCCCTCCGGGGGCGCCTTGTCGATGCGGACGCCGTCCGGTGAGATCCGGTAGCGCAGACGATCCCCCGGGCCGATGGCGAGGCGCTCGCGTACCTCGGCGGGCAGCACGGTCTGGCTCTTGACCGAGATCTTCGAGTAGGCGGTGCGGGCGGACTTGCCGGGCATGGCCGATACCCCTTCAACGCGACTTACAACTTACTGACTTACCGCCGCCGAATCCACGCCGATCCGCCGGATCTCCCAGCGCAGCGTGACGCCGCTGGTCTCCCGAACCCGGCGCCGGACTTCCTCGCCCAGTCCCTCGATATCGGCAGCGGTGGCGCCGCCGGTGTTGATCAGGAAGTTGCAATGCATCGGCGAGACCTGGGCGCCGCCCCGGGTCAGGCCGCGGCAGCCGGCGGCGTCGACGAGCTGCCAGGCTTTGCCACCCTCCGGGTTGGCGAAGGTCGAGCCGCCGGTGCGCTCGCGGATCGGTTGTGCGGCCTCGCGGGCCGCCGTGACCCGCTCCATTTCGGCTTCGATCGCGGCGCGGTCCCCGGGTGTTCCGCGGAACAACGCGCGCGTGAAGATGACGTCCTCGGGCGCGTCGGAATGCCGGTAGGAAAAACCCATCTCGGCGTGGCTGAAGCGGCGCAGCGCCCCGGTCCGGTCGATGCCATGCGCCTCGACCAGCACGTCGGTGGTCTCGCCGCCATGGGCGCCGGCGTTCATCCGCAGGGCGCCCCCGATCGAGCCCGGAATGCCCCGGTAGAACGCGAGTCCGTCGAGCCCGGCCTCGGCGGCCGCCTTGGCGAGGCGCATGTCCGGCACGGCGGTGCCGACCTGCAACGTCTCGCCGTCGATCGCGATACCGCCGAACGCCTTGCCGCCGAGCCGGATGACCACGCCCGGCACGCCGCCGTCGCGGACGATCAGGTTGGAGCCGAGGCCGATCACGGTGACCGGCACATCGGGTTCCAGGGCGGCGAGGAGGTGCGCGAGATCCTCCTCGTCCGCCGGGGTGAACAGGACCTCGGCCGGACCGCCAACGCGGAACCAGGTCAGGTCGGCCAGCGGCTGGTCGGCGAGCAGGCGCCCGCGCAGGGCCGGCGCGGCGGCGCGGATTCGGTCGTGGAGCGATGCGGTCATGGGGTAATCTCCCCTCTCCCCACAGGCGGGACTACGGTCTTCATACAGTTCAAGAGGTGACGCTGGTCCCCTCTCCCCGCGCGCGGGGAGAGGCCCGCATGGACCTTGTCGTCCGTGCGGGAAGCGCAGGCGAAGCCGGAGCGGAGGTGAGGGGGCGTGAACGGATGAGGCTCATTCGGAGCCGCCCCCTCACCCTCGGCTGCCGCCTCGCTCCGGCGACGACAAGGTCGTCGCGGCCCTCTCCCCGCACGCGGGGAGAGGGGGGCAGCGCGGCCAGGATGGTGTCCAGAACCGCACCAATATTGTCCGCGATCTCGGGATTCCAGAAGCGGAGGACGTGGTAGCCCTGTGCGGCCAGCCATTCGTCCCGAATGCGATCGCGTACATTGTCCGCGTGCTGGCTGCCATCGATCTCGACGATCAGGCGCGCCTCGCGACAGCAGAAATCCGCGACGTAGCGCCCGATCGATTCCTGCCGCACGAACTTGAAGACGGCAAGACGTCGATCGCGCAGGCGATACCAGAGGCGACGCTCCGCCTCCGTTTGAACGAGGCGCAGATGGCGCCGAAACCGGGTACGTTCCGCCTTGGCCGATCGCATCTCCCCATTTCCCCGCGCGGCTCGATCTACGGCTAGGATGCTGCCCGTGACCATCGTCAGAACCCGGACGCCTTCCGGCGAGGCCATCGTGATCCTGCCGGAGGCGGAGCTCGAGCGGCTGCGCGAACTGGCGGACGACACGCTCGACACCTGCGTCATCGACAAGTCGCAGAGCCGCCTGAACGCCGGCGACGAAGAACGCCTCGATGAGTCCGATCTCGATGCGTTGCGCGCGGCCCCGAGCCCCCTGGCGTTCTGGCGCGCCCGGCGAGGGATGACGGTCGCCGCGCTGGCGCGCGACGGCGCGGTGCCCGAGGTGCAACTCACCGATCTGGAAACGGGCGCGGGCACGGCCGATCCTGCCGTCTACGAACGGCTGGCGCGGGCACTCGACATCGATGTCGAAGACCTCATGCCTGACTCAGCCTGATCGACGCCCATCCGCTCACTTACCTCGCGCGGCGAGTTCGCCCGGCAGCGCGTAGGCCCATTGCGTGATCGTGCCGGCGCCGAGGCACACGACGTAGTCGGTGGGCTTGGCGAGTTCGGCGACGATGCCGGCCAGTTCCTCGGGCCGCTCCAAGGGGCGGGCGTCCCGGTGGCCGCGGGAGCGCAGGCCCGCGACCAGGGCGTCCCGGTCGGCGCCCTCGATCGGCGACTCGCCGGCCGTGTAGACCGGGGCGACGATCACCGTGTCGGCGTCGTTGAAGCAAGTGCAGAAATCGTCGAACAGCGACGCGAGCCGGGTGTAGCGGTGCGGCTGCACCACCGCGATGACGTTGCCGTCGGTCGATGCGCGGGCGGCCTTGAGCACCGCCTTGATCTCCACCGGATGGTGTCCGTAATCGTCGAAGATCGTCGCCCCGTTCCACTCGCCGGTGCGGGTGAACCGGCGTTTCACGCCACCGAACCCGGCGAGCGCCCGGCGGATGGCGTCGTGCGAGACGCCGAGCTCGTTGGCGACGGCGAGCGCTGCGGTGGCGTTGAGCGCGTTGTGCTTGCCCGGCATCGGCAGGACCAGGTCTTCCATCTCCATGCGGAAGCCCGGGCGCCGGTCGCGGATCATGACGCGGAAGCGGCTCTGGCCGCCCTTCAGGTCCACGTCGAGCAGGCGCACGTCGGCCTGAGGATTTTCGCCGTACGTGATGATGCGCCGGTCCTCGATATGGCCGACCATGTCCTGCACCACCGGGTGGTCGGTGCACATCACCGCGAAGCCGTAGAACGGGATGTTGTCGATGAAGCGCCGGAACGCGTCCTTCACCGCCTCGAACGAGCCGAAATGGTCGAGATGCTCGGGGTCGATGTTGGTGACGATGGCGACGTCGGCCGGCAGCTTGAGGAAGGTGCCGTCGGATTCGTCGGCCTCCACCACCATCCAGTCGCCCTCACCCATCCGGGCGTTGGTGCCGTAGGCGTTGATGATGCCGCCGTTGATCACGGTCGGGTCGAGGCTGCCGGCGTCGAGCAGGGTCGCGACCAGCGAGGTCGTGGTGGTCTTGCCGTGGGTGCCCGCGATGGCGACGCAGGACTTGAAGCGCATCAATTCGGCCAGCATCTCGGCGCGCCGAACTACCGGAAGGCGACGCTCGCGGGCGGCCTGCAGCTCCGGGTTGTCCCGACGGATCGCGGTCGAGACCACCACCAGGGCGGCCGCGTCGACGTTCTCGGCCTGATGGCCGACGAAGGTGCGGATGCCCTTCTCGGCCAGCCGGCGGACGTTGGCGTTGTCCGAGGCGTCGGAGCCCTGGACCGTGTAGCCGAGGTTGCTCATCACCTCGGCGATGCCGGACATGCCGATGCCGCCGATGCCGATGAAGTGGATGGGGCCGAGCTTGTCGGGCAGCTTCATCTGTCGTCGTACCTTCCGTAAAGTCATGGTTTCAAAAGGTCTGGGACCTTTTGCGGGTGCAGGGCGGAGCCCTGCTGTCGGGCCTTGCCCAACGCATCAGGGCTCCGCCCTGACAACCCGCCAAAGGGCTGAGCCCTTTGGAAACCCGATTGCTAACCGCTTCTGGCAGTCTGGATGACGACCTCGGCCAGCCGCTCGGCGGCGTCGTGGATGCCCGCGCTTCTGGCCGCATCGGCCGCCGCGGTCAATTTTGCCGGCGTCTCGAAGCAGGCGACCAGCTCGGCCGCGAGGCGATCCGGCGTGAACGCGGTCTGCTTCAGGGCCAGCGCCGCGCCGATCGCGTCGAGGGTCGCGGCGTTGGCGGCCTGGTCCTGATCGAGGGAGCCGGGCAGCGGCACCAGGATCGACGGCCGGCCGATCGCGGACAGCTCCGAGACCGTCGAGGCGCCCGAGCGCGAGACCACGAGGTGGCTCGCGGCCATGCGGGCCGGCAGGTCCTTGAAGAACGGCGCGGCCTCGAGGCCGGCGAGCCCCATGGCGAGGTAGCGGTTCTGCACCGCGGTCAGGTCCTCGGGCCGGACCTGTTGAATGAGGTGCAGGCGGGCGCGCAAGTCGGCGGGCAGGCGCTCGATCGCCTCGGGCACGACCTCGCCCATGACCAGCGCGCCCTGGCTGCCGCCGAACACGAGGAGCCGCAGGGCGTCGCCGTCGCCGAACGCGGGATACGGGATCTTGGCCGCCTCGATCACGGCCGGGCGGAGTGGGTTGCCGGTGTGGATGCGCGGCGCGCGCGCCTTGTCGGGTACGCCGCGGACATCCTTGAAGCCGGTGGCGATGGTGCGGGCGCCTCGAGCCAGGAAAGCGTTGGCCCGGCCCATCACGGCGTTCTGCTCGTGCAGCACCGTCGGCACCCGCAGGATCTGGCCGGCGAGCACAGGCGGCACGGTCGGGTAGCCGCCGAAGCCGACGATCGCGGCCGGGTTGATCCGCCGGATCTCCCTGGCGGCGACGCCGAAGCCGCGGCCCAGCGTCAGCACGGCGCCGGCCCGCTTCAGGGGCGAGCGGCCCGAGGGCGTCGCGGAGGCGATCGTGATCACCTCGGAAGCCGGGAACTCGCCCGAGATCGCGTCGACCCGGGCGTCGGTGGCGAGCGCCACCCGGATGCCGCGGGCGCGGAGAGCATGGGCGAGGCTCTCGGCCGGGAACAGGTGGCCGCCGGTGCCGCCCGCGCAGAGCAGGATCGTGGGGGTGAAGACCGTCACCGCATCACCCCGGCGACGGTGGCCGACGCGGTGCCGGGCGGCTTCTGGCTGAGCAGGACGGTGCGCGGACGTTTGCGGGTCAAGGCGACCAGGAAGCCGGTGCCGAGCGCCAGCGAGATCATCGACGAGCCGCCGAAGGAGACGAACGGCAGGGTCATGCCCTTGGCCGGCATCAGCTGGGTGTTCACCGCCATGTTGATGCAGGCCTGGAGTCCGAACAGGGTGGTCAGTCCGGTGATCGCCAGCCGCGAGAAGGTGTCGTCGGTGCGCCGGGCGAGCTTGAGGCCGCGCAGCACGATGAAGGCGAACAGGCCGACGAGGCACAGGCAGACGATCACGCCGAATTCCTCACCGGTGACAGAGAAGATGAAGTCGGTATGTGCGTCCGGAAGGTGGCGCTTGGCCACCCCCTCCCCCGGGCCGGTGCCGAACCAGCCGCCCGAGCGGAATGATTCCCGCGACCAGAAGTCTTGGAAGCCGCCGCCCGAATCGCGGTCGAGGAACTTGTTGAAGCGCTCGCGGACGTGATGGAAGAACAGGTAGGCCGCGAACACGCCGCCGAGGCCCAGAACGCCGAGCAGCGCCACCCAGATCAGGTGCAGGCCGGCGACGAAGAACAGGGCGCACCACACCATGGTGATCAGCATGGTCTGGCCGAAATCCGGCTGCAGCAGCAGCGGCACGATGGTGACCGGCAGGAGCAGCATCGCCAGGAAGCCGCCCGGCATATCGCGGCGCTGGGCGCCCTCCGAGAACGCCCAGGCCGCCACGACCACGAAGGCCGGCTTGACGAATTCCGACGGCTGCAAGCCGATCGGTCCGAACTGGATCCAGCGATGCGCGCCCTTGATCTCCGGGCCGAACTTGCCGGCGAGCAGGCAGAGCGCGACGCCGCAGATCCAGGTGACCAGCGCGAGCCGCCGGACCCCGCGCAGGGACAGGAACGACACCGCGCAGATCAGCAGGATGGTCGGCGCGAGGTAGAGCGCCTGCCGGTTGAGGAAGTAGAAGGTCGGCAGGCCGATGCGCTCGGCGACCGGTGGGCCGCCGCCCATCAGGAAGACCAGGCCGGCCACCATCAGCGCGAACAGCGCCGCGAGCAGCCCGCGGTCCACCGTCCACCACCAGTCGGTGAGGGGTGTGCGTTCCGCGCGTGAGATCATGCCGGGCAACGACTCCAGGCCGCGCGGAGGCCGGTCCGCGTCGGTCGGGCCGATCCTGTGGGGGAATGGTAAACGGAGCCTTATGGCCGGATGACCCTGGCGGCACCTGGGATTCCTCGGCGCGGAAGAACTACCGTATTCGTCCGAGGTATACTGTCGACGATGTCATCGAATGTTAATTCTCATTGTGCAACTTGGAGGTGTATCCCCACCAGGATCGGAGAGCGGTGCGATGCGTGCCCCGCTCTGCCAGGCCCGATCCGCACAGCAGAAGCCGGTCCGACATGTTCGCTGCTCTGAAGGTCCGTGAAGCGCAGGCCAAGCTGGCGGCCCTCGACCGCGTCCAGGGGCTGATCGAGTTCGATCTCGACGGCCGCATCCTGTCGGCGAACGGCAATTTCCTCGACGCGGTCGGCTACACCCTGCCCGAGGTGGTCGGGCAGCATCACAGCCTCTTCGTCGATCCGGAATACCGGGATTCAGCGGATTACCGGGCGTTCTGGGAGCGCCTGCGCGGCGGCGCGTTCGAGTCGGGCCAGTTCCGTCGGGTCGGTCGCGGCGGGCGGACGATCTGGATCCAGGCCTCCTACAACCCGATGCTCGACGCCCGGGGCCGGCCCTACAAGGTGGTGAAGTTCGCCACCGACATCACTCGGCAGCGCACCGAGGAGGCCGACCGCGCCGGCCAGATCGCCGCGATCCACAAGGTCCAGGCGGTGATCGCCTTCGACCTCGACGGCATGGTCCTCGAGGCTAACGACAACTTCCTCGCCGCGATGGGCTACGGCCGCGACGAGGTGGTCGGGCAGCATCACAGCCTGTTCGTCGAGGCGGGCTACCGGGACAGCGAAGCCTACCGGGCGTTCTGGGCGGCCTTGCGCAACGGCACCTATCAGGCTGCCCAGTTCCGCCGCCTCGGCAAGGACGGGCGGGAGATCTGGATCCAGGCCTCCTACAACCCGATCCTCGACGCCGGTGGCCGGCCCTACAAGGTGGTGAAGTTCGCCACCGACATCACCGATCAGGTCCGCCTGCTGGCCGACCTACGCAGGTTGATCGACAGCAATTTCGGCGCGATCGAGCACGCGGTCATGCATTCCACGGACGCCGCCCGCCTGGCCTCCTCGGCGGCGGACTCGACCTCCGGCAACGTCCAGACCGTGGCGGCGGCGGCCGAAGAGCTCGCCGCCTCCGTCGCCGAGATGTCCCAGAGCATCGTGCGCTCCCAGGGCGCCACCGACACCGCCTACGCCTGCGTGCGCGAGGCGGACGGCCACACCAAGCGGCTCGCCGACAGCGCGACGGCGATGTCCAGCATCGTCGGGCTGATCCAGAGCATCGCCGGCCAGATCAATCTGCTGGCGCTCAACGCCACCATCGAGGCCGCCCGGGCCGGCGAGGCGGGCCGCGGCTTCGCGGTGGTGGCCAGCGAGGTGAAGGCGCTCGCCGACCAAGCGGCCCGCGCCACCGGGCAGATCAACAGCGAGATCGCCAGCGTCCAGCAGGTCTCGCAGGAAGTGGTGGTCGCATTGGGCTCGATCGGGGCCTCGGTCTCGGTGATGCGCGAGACCGTGGTGTCCACCGCGGCGGCGATCGAGGAGCAGAGTGCGGTGACCCGGGACCTCGCCGAGAGCATGCAGAGCGCCGCCGGTGCGGTCACGGCGATTACCGGCAATATCGGGGCGATCGCGCAAGCCGTCGCCGACGTCTCCGAGGCGGTCGCCACCACCCGCGATGCCGCCAAGGTGCTGGCGCGCTGACCGGCCCGGACCGGGTTTCCAAAGGGCTCAGCCCTTTGGCTGGGTTCGGGGGCGGAGCCCCTGATGCATCGGGCGAGGCCCGACAGCAAGGCGCCGCCCTGCACCCGCAAAAGGTCTCGACCTTTTGAAACCCTGAAGACCGAAGCCCTCAGGGCAGCGCCTGCACCAGTTCCCGGAACCGGTCGCCGCGGATCTCGAAATTGCGGAACTGGTCGTAGGAGGCGCAGGCCGGCGAGAGCAGCACCACCGGCTCCGGGGCGCCCGAGGCGGCGGCGTTCTCGGCGGCCTTGGGGACCGCGACGTCGAGGGTCTCGCAGCGCGTGTAGGGCACGACGCCCTCCAGGGTGGCCGCGAAGGCGTCCGAGGCCGCGCCGATCAGGTAGGCGTGGGCGACCCGCTGGAAATACGGCACCAATGGGAAGATCCCGCCCTCCTTGGCCTTGCCGCCCAGGATCCAGTGGATGTCCCTGAAGGCGGTCAGCGCCTTCTCGGTGGAATCCGCGTTGGTCGCCTTGGAATCGTTGACGAACAGCACGGCGCCGCGTCGCCCGACCTGCTCCATCCGGTGCGGCAGCCCCGGGAACGAGGACAGGCCGGCCCGGATTTCTTCGCCGGTGAGGCCGAGGGCTCGGGCGACCGCCACCGCCACGGCGGCGTTCTGCCAGTTGTGGGCGCCGCGCAGCGAGCCGATGCCGTTGACGTCGGCGAGCGCTGTCCCGTCGGGGTCGCGGACGATGCCGTCGCGCACCGTCACGGCGTCGGCGCAGAGCGCGTCCCCGGTGGGTACGTGGACCCGCACGAGGTCACCGGCGCGCCGCTCGGCGATCGCCCGGCTCGGGCCGTCGTCGATCCCGACCACCGCCAGCCCGGCGCCGGCGATCAGGCGCTCCTTGATGGCGGCGTACTGCTCCATGGTGCCGTGGCGGTCGAGATGGTCCGGCGTGATGTTCATCAGCACGCCCACCGTCGGGTCGAGGCCCGGGGTCAGGTCGATCTGGAACGACGACATCTCGATCACGTGGACGCGGCCGGCATCCGGCGGCGCCAGCGACAGGATCGCGGTGCCGATGTTGCCGCCCATCTGCACGTCGCGCCCGGCCTGGGCGAGCACGTGGGCGATCAGCGCCGTGGTGGTCGACTTGCCGTTGGTGCCGGTGATCGCCACGAACGGCGCTTCGGGCGCCAGCGCCCGGCGCTCCCGGCAGAACAGCTCGATGTCGCCGACGATCTCGACTCCGGCCTCGCGGGCGAGCCGGACGGTCCAGTGCGGCTCCGGATGAGTGAGCGGCACGCCGGGGCTGAGCACCAGGGCCTTAAAGCCGGACCAGTCGGAGTCCCGCAGATCCTGCGTGCCGATGCCCGCATCCTGCGCACGCGCACGCGCAACGCTGTCGGCATTGTCGTCCCAGGCAACGACTTCAGCGCCGCCGGCCTTCAGCGCATTGGCCGTGGCCAGCCCCGATCCGCCGAGCCCGAACAGGGCGACCTTCTGGCCCGCGAAGACGGTGACGGGTGTCATGGGAAACTCAATTCAACGTGGGAACATCGCCGATCCCACCCAACCCCCTCATCCTGAGGTGCCTGCGCCAGCGGGCCTCGAAGGAGCCCTCCAGGGGTCACGCGGCCGGCTGGAGGGCTCCTTCGAGGCGCCCGCTTCGCGGCCGCACCTCAGGATGAGGGCCCGATTGGGATCGGCCGTAGTGATACATAGTCTAGCACAGTTTCTCAGCGCAGCTTCAGGGTCGCGAGGCCCGCGAGCGCCAGGATGACCGCGATGATCCAGAACCGGATCACGACCTGCGGCTCCTTCCAGCCCTTCTGCTCGAAATGGTGGTGTATCGGCGCCATCCGGAAGACGCGCTTGCCGGTGAGCTTGAACGACGCGACCTGGATGATCACCGACATCATCTCCAGGACGAACAGGCCGCCGACGATGGCCAAGACGATCTCATGCTTGGTCGCCACCGCGATGGTGCCGAGCAGGCCGCCCAGCGCCAGCGAGCCGGTGTCGCCCATGAAGATCTGGGCGGGCGGCGCGTTGAACCACAGGAAGCCGAGGCCGGCTCCGATCACCGCGCCGCAGACGACCGCGAGTTCGCCGCTGTCGCGGACGTAGTTCACCTGGAGGTAGCTCGCGGTGAACGAGTTGCCGACGAGATACGCGATGATCCCGAACGTGCCGCACGCGATCATCACCGGCACGATCGCCAGACCGTCGAGGCCGTCGGTCATGTTCACGGCGTTGCCGGCGCCGACGATCACGAAGGCTCCGAACAGGGCGTAGAACCAGCCGAGGTTCAGCAGCGCGTCCTTGAACACCGGAAAGGCGAGCTGGTTCTGCAGGGCGGCCGGTGAATAGACCGAGACGATCGTGCAGGCCGCGATGGCGATCATCGCTTCCAGGGACAGCCGGAACTTGCCGGAAAAGCCCTTGTGGGACTGCTTCGTCACCTTGAGGTAGTCGTCGTAGAAGCCGATCGCCCCGAAGCCCAGGGTCACGGTTAGGGTCACCCACACGTAGTGATTGCGCGGATTGGCCCAGAGCAGGATCGCCACGATGGCGCCCGCCAGGATCATCAGCCCGCCCATGGTCGGCGTACCGCGCTTGGTCAGCAGGTGGGTCTGGGGACCGTCCTCGCGGATCGGCTGGCCCTTGCCCTGGCGCAGGCGCAGCAGGGAGATGATCCACGGCCCGAACCAGAACACGAACAGGCCCGCCGTGAACAGCGCGCCGCCGGTGCGGAAGGTGATGTAGCGGAAGACGTTGAGCGGCGAGAACGTGCCGCTCAGTTCCGAGAGAAGGTACAGCATCCGGGCGCTCGGCCCCTTTGTTCAGGCGCGGGTTTCGGGGGGCGGCACCGATCGTCGCGAACGCTCGGGCGTGCCGATCATGGGGCGGATCAGGTCCGGATCACGGGGCGGCGGCCATTCCGCGCCGCGCCGGGTCGACCGCGTAGCGGGCTTTCAGCACATCGACAATCCGCCCCATGCGGCTGCCGTTCGATCCCTTGACCATCACGGCGTCGCCGGACCGCAGGTTGCGGGTCAGCGGCTCGATCAGGTCGGCGGCGGTGTCGGCGACGCCGCCGCGGCGGCTCACCGGCAACGCCTCGAACAGGTGGCGCATCAGCGGCCCGGAGGCGAAGACCAGGTCGATCCGAGCGGCCTCGATCGCCTCGACGAGGCCGCGATGCAGGTCGGGGGAGGCCGCGCCGAGTTCCAGCATGTCGCCCAGCACCGCGATGCGGCGGCCGCGCGGGCCGGTCTCGATGCCGGCGAGCGTCGCGATCGCGGCCCGGACCGAGGCCGGGTTGGCGTTGTAGCTCTCGTCGACCAGGTAGGCGGTGCCGCCGTCGATCTCGAGGGCGGTGCGCTCGCCGCGCCCGACCGGCGGACTCAAACCCGCCAGCGCCAGGGCCGCCTCGGCGAGATCGGCCCCCAGCGCGTGGACCACCGCCATCACGCCCAGCGAGTTCAGCGCCGCATGCCGCCCGGCGGTGCCCAGCTTGTAAGTGACGGGCTGCCCCATCACGACGGCGTCGACCACCGACAGGTCGGGGCGCAGCACGATTTTCTGCGCCCGCACGTCGGCTTCCGGATGCTCGCCGAAGCTGACGATCCGGCCGGCCCGCGACGCGCTCGCATGGGCGACCAGGCGGTCGTAATGCGCGCTGTCCCGGTTGATGATCGCCACGCCGCCGGGTTCCACGCCGGAGAAGATCTCGCCCTTGGCGTCCGCGATGGCCGAGACCGAGGCGAAATGCTCGACATGCACCGGCTCGACCGTGGTGATCAGCGCGATGTCGGGCCGGACCTGCGCGGTCAGCGGCACGATCTCGGCCGGGTGGTTCATGCCGATCTCGAACACGCCGTAGCGCGTGGTGCGCGGCATCCGGGCGAGCGTCAGGGGCACGCCCCAATGGTTGTTGTAGGAGGCCGCCGAGGCGTGGGTGTCGCCCTGCCCGGCCAGGACGTGGCGCAGGGCCTCCTTGGTCCCGGTCTTGCCGACCGAGCCGGTCACCGCCACGATCTGTGCGTCGGTGCGCGCCCGGGCGGCTTCGCCCAGGCGGGTCATCGCGGTCAGGACCGGGTCGGCCCCTGAATCCGGGACCGCCAGCACGGGGCCGTGGGCGGCCAGATCCTCGGCGCGGGCCTCGCTGACCACGGCGGCGGCGGCGCCGCGCCCGAGGGCGCTCGCGACGAAGTCGTGGCCGTCGCGCGCCTCTCCCTTGATGGCGAAGAACAGGTCGCCCAGCTGCAGCGTGCGGGTGTCGATCGACGCGCCGCCGATCGGGCGGTCTGCGCCGATCAGGCGTCCGCCGGTGGCGGCTTCGAGCTCGTCACGGGTCCAGAGTGCGGTCATGTCAGCCCCCGGTCACCATCCGGCCGCGCCATCAACGTGCGGCCCCGGCGATGGCGGCGCGCAGGACCTCATGGTCAGAGAACGGCAGCGTCCGATCTCCCACGATCTGGCCGGTTTCATGGCCTTTGCCGGCCACGACCAGCACGTCGCCGGGGCCGAGTCGCCGCACGGCCGAGCCAATCGCCTCGGCCCGGTCGCCGATTTCTTCCGCGTTGGGCGCTGCCGCCAGGATCGCCCGCCGGATCGCTTGGGGTTCCTCCGTGCGGGGATTGTCGTCGGTGACGAACACAACATCCGCCAGGCGCTCGGCGATAGCCCCCATCAGCGGGCGCTTGCCCCGATCGCGGTCGCCGCCGCAGCCGAACACCACGACCAGCCGGCCGGACGCGAACGGGCGCAGCGCGGTCAGCACGCTCTCCAGCGCCTCGGGCTTGTGGGCGTAGTCGACCAGGCACAGGCCGCCCCGCGCCTCACCGATCCGCTCCATCCGGCCGGGCACGCCGGTGAGGTGGTCGAGGGCCGCGAACACGCCGCCCGGATCTGCGGCGCCGGCCGGGGTCGCGAGCGCCAGGCCGGCCGCCACCAGGGCGTTCTCGACCTGGAAGTCGCCGACGAGGGGAAGACGCACCGTGCGCGTCACGTTTCCATGCAGGAGCGTGACGGCCTGGGCGAAGCCCTCGGTCCTCGCTGAGACGAGGCGGATGTCCGTGCCCGACCGTCCGACCGTGCGGACCGGCCGCCCGGCGCCCTCTGCCGCCGCGATCACCCGGTCGGCATAGGCGCCGTCGATGTTGACGATCGCCGGGCAGCCTGCGGGCAGCAACTCCGTGAACAGGCGCAGCTTGGCCGCGAGGTATTCCTCGATGCTAGCGTGGTAATCGAGGTGGTCGCGGCCGAGATTGGTGAAGCCGGCTGCCACGAGACGCACGCCGTCGAGGCGGCGCTGCTCGATCCCGTGGGAGGACGCCTCCATGGCGAGCTCGGTCACGCCCTCCCGGGCGAGGCGCGCCAGGGTCTGGTGCAGCGTCACCGGGTCGGGAGTCGTGAGCGAGCCGTATTCGGCGCCACGGTTGGTGACGATCCCGACGGTGCCGAGGCTCGCGGCGTCACGACCGAGCCGGGCCAGGATCTGGCGCACGAAATCGGCGACCGAGCTTTTTCCAGCCGTGCCGGTGACCGCGACCACGGCCCCGGGCTGCGCTCCGGCGAGCCGGGCTGCGGCGAGGGCCAAGGCCCGGCGGGCATCCGGAACTGCGATCCACGCCACCGCCTCGGGTAGGTCGGCTGGGCGCTCGCCCTCCCCGGCCACCGCGACGGCGCCGCGTCCGGCGGCCTGGGCGGCGAACAGGCGGCCGTCCGCCTGGGTGCCGGGCACCGCGACGAACACGCCGCCCGGCACGACCTGCCGGCTGTCGGCGGTCAACGCCGACACGGTCAGGTCGGCGGCCGGGCCGGCGGCCTCCGGGAAGAGCTCGGCGAGGCGCGCGTTCACGGGCCGCCCAACTGGTTGACGTGGTAGGCGTTGAGCTTGACCATCTGGGGGAACGGTCGCACCGGCGGCTCGAATTGCGGCGGCAGGCCCAGGATCGGGGCGACCCGCTCGATCACCTTGCCGGTGACGACGCCCGAGTTCCACGCAGCCGTGGCGTAGCCGCCCGATTCCGGAAGGCCCTGCGGCTCGTCCATGATGGTGATGAACAGGTACTTCGGGTCGTTCATCGGCGCCGCCGCCATGAAGGTGGTGAACAGGCGGTTGTGGATGTAGCGCCCGCCGATCACCTTCTCGGCCGTGCCGGTCTTGCCGCCCACGAAATAGTACGGGACCGCCGCCTTCTTGGCAGAGCCCTCCGCCGCGTTGAGGCGCATGATGTAGCGCATCGCCTCGGAGGTCTGACCGGAGAGGACGTGCGTGGCGCGGGCCTTGTCGTCGGGCGCCGCCTTCAGGAAGGTCGGGGTGATCAGGTCGCCGCCGTTGGCGATCGCCGCCACAGCGGCCGCGGCCTGGATCGGCGCCACCGCGATGCCGTGGCCGAACGCGATCGTGATGGTGTT